>JBBSHP010001219.1:0-1007 GCA_038232555.1 Bryobacterales bacterium | reverse complement strand
GCGGTGGACTCGACGGTGGCCTCAATCCGGCCCTCACTGATCCGAAGATCGACATAACTGAGGGGCAGATCGTGGGCCTGCGCCGAGACCGCGCTAAAGAAGGAAGCGATCCAACACAAAGCCCAGCGCGTGGATCGTTTCATCGTTATCCTTCGAGACTCGCAGAAAACATGGATGCGGCCGTGCTCACGCCGAAGCTTCAAGTGGTGCAGACGTATCGCGGCGGATGTAAACGGGAAGCGCGGTGAAGGCCCCATCCTTAGGGGTAAGACGCGGGAACTGCGACTCGCGCAAGCTACTCGCCGATGAGTTCTGTTGTCCGCCGCCAGAATTTATCACAAAATGTCTTTCGAGATTAGAGCGGTGCCCAAACAAAAGCGCGATCTTCCAAGACCGGCTAGCGCCCGGAAGTAGGTTCTATTCGTCCGATCGAACCATTTTTTAGCAATGATAAATATGCCTCAGAGTGATGTTGCGTCGATTAAGGAAACGGCATGGCTTTATGCCGCGGTGGCTTGTCTGGTCGGAATTGGAATTCTCCTTTCTCTTTACGCCGGCCGGAATTTGAAGCCGTCGGCGCTGTCCATGTTCCCGGGAGTCGTCGCTCAAGGAAATGGTCACTCGGCCAAAGCGCTCGCAGCTCCCTCCGCTGACTTCACAGCCGGGCTTAGGCTCAACGCCACCAGCGCGCTCAGCCGCCTTTTCATCCAGCTCGGTGTCATTCTCGGAGCTGCAGCCGCATTGGGGTGGATCTTTACGCGGTTTGGCCAGCCTGCTGTGGTCGGCGAGATGATGGCCGGGATTCTTCTCGGTCCATCCCTCTTCGGGCTCCTTGCCCCGAAGGTTTTTGCCTTCGTCTTTGCCGCCAGTTCCCTCGATGCGCTGCGACTTTTCAGCTAGCTCGGCGTTTGCCTTTTCATGTTCGCGATTGGGATGGAACTTAATCTGGGGCAGCTTCGGCATAGTGCTCACCCTTACCTGGTCATCGGTCATTCCAGCATTCTGGT
>JBBSHP010001218.1:0-1131 GCA_038232555.1 Bryobacterales bacterium | reverse complement strand
TGTCCTTTGATCTTGCATCGGAACTTGAATGGTCTACTGCCTTAACTGTTGAGGATACGCGTCGTAATTATGGCGAGCTGCGTTTGCGCATCCTGGCACTCCTAAATGGCCGCCTGCACGCAGTTGCCGTAACTCCCCGAGATGATGAACTGCTAATCATCAGCTTCAGGAAAGCGAACCTAAAAGAGGAAAAACTGTATGAGCAACACCCAAAAAACTAGAGCCACGCAACCCGATGTGGATAATCCCGAATGGACGCCGGAGGATATGGCCAAAGCTCGCCCTGCGGCTGACGTGCTACCGGGGCTTATTGGAGCAAAGGCAACGGTCGAACTGCTCCAGCGCGGCAAAGGCCGGCCGCAAAAAAAGGACCGTAAGGTCAACCAGACAATTCGCCTTGACCCGGAGGTGCTGGAGGCGTTCCGCAATGAGGGCAAGGGCTGGCAGTCCCTAATTAATCAGGTGCTGCGCCAAAATATGCCGAAGCACCAGAAATAAACCGACAAAGAAAACACGGTCGTCGTATACCGGGCTACGAGCAGAAGCTCGAAACCAAGGACGCCAAATTGACGAGGCCCGGGAGAACCTGAAGGTAATCAGAGAAATCCGGAACACTTCAAGGGAGTCTTCGAGCGCGAGCACAATGCCTTTCAGGAGCAGTCCAGCTCAAGATGAGCCGAGCTGCTGCCCAGCGCGAATAACCTTCGCGCTTCGAGAAAGCGCCAGAGCGGGAACGGGAGAAAGAGCCGGAGCGCGAATCGCGACCGGGGCCATGATCGCGACGCTGGCTGGAGCCGATAACACGCCCCAAATCGCAGATCTCAGGAAAGTATCTGTCGTATACTTCACTCGGGTGAGCGAAGTTTTTAACTGGAATGCATGGGGATCGGCCAAAATAACAGACTGGGTCGCCTGTTCCAGGAGTATCGCAGCGGAAATCGCGATGCCATCGGACAGCTTGTTGAGTGCTTCTATCCGGAACTTCGCCGTCTGGCTGCCTCGCGAATGCAGCGCGAACGGGAAGGGCATACCTGGCAACCCACAGTTCTGATCCACGAGCTGTACATGGAGCTAACTCGGGCGAAGCCCTCGCCTGGATTTCTTGCCGATGACGAGAAGGCTGCCTTCTTC
>JBBSHP010001217.1:0-1175 GCA_038232555.1 Bryobacterales bacterium | reverse complement strand
GTCCTCGACGGTGGCGACGGCAATCGGATATGCATGGCAGCACGGAGCGACAGCCATAAACCTCAGCTTAGGCTTCCGCTCAACTTATTGTCGTGCTGTTGGGCAAGGGGAGTATGAATGCTACGATGGCGGCGACGATCCTTCCCTCCTTGCGGCTCTCAAAGCCGCGCGCGACCACAACATGGTGGTTGTATCTGCAGCGGGAAACGATAACGGGTTACGTCTGCTCAACGGAACTGAGGCAGGCAACAACGACGACGACATCAACTCGGTAAGTCCGACTTCGATTCCGACAGACAACAATATTTCCGTTCTAGCAACGGATCGAAGCGATAATATTGCCGGATACTCGAGCTACGGAACGTATAGAGTTGATCTTGGGGCACCCGGCGGGACTTCTGCTGATCCGATCATTGGACTTAAACAGACGTTCAATGGTAATAGTTTCGATTCATCGAACTACAGCTTTTTGGCCGGCACTTCCATGGCGGCTCCTCACGTCACCGGCGCGCTCGGGCTGATCAAAAGCCGATTTCCATGGGAAGACTACAGAGGAATTCGTGATCGCATTCTAATGGGCACAGATCGCACGGGCACTCTGGAAGGGCTCTGTCGCACTAACGGGAGGTTGAATGTCTACAAAGCGATGCAGACCCGAAGCATGTTGCGCAACTTAAGCAGCAGAGCGCGCGTGGAGGGCGGCGATAGGGTGTTGATCGGCGGATTCAATATCGGGGGAAGCGCAACGGGTGGCGCCCTAAAGGTAGCCATTCGCGGCCTCGGGCCGAGTGTGGGCGTTACTGTGCCGAGGCTCAATAACCCCCAAATTGATATTTACGGACCTAACGGTTATCACGAAGCAAATATCGACTGGCAACAGGATGGTAATGCTTGGGATTTACAGGCTAACGGACTGGCCCCTTCGGATAGTCGTGAGGCCGCCATGGTCCGCTGGTTACCTCAAGGCAGCTACAGCGTCATTGTCTCCTCTGAAGACGGCCAGTACGGCGTGGGAATGTTCGAAATCTACGAATTGCAGGGGAACACGAACGAGCAGTCGCGTCTCTTGAACCTTTCGCCGCGCTGTATTGTCGGCACCGGAGAAGAAGAGCCAATAGCCGGAGCGATCATAGGTGACCAAAACAACACCGGTCTGCCAAAACCCGATCGCCGCG
>JBBSHP010001216.1:0-1214 GCA_038232555.1 Bryobacterales bacterium | reverse complement strand
TCAAGCCAACGCCACAAAATTTTGTCACGGGTCAAGCGTTGCCGAACGGGAGCGGCGTGACCCTGACGGGCGGAACGGATGGAGAGTGGCTTACGGATCTACAGGCAACTCCGCGCCTAAACCGCGCAGTTCGCGACTGGACCGGCAGTTTTTTTAAAGCACTGAAATCCTATGGGCACGCGACGGTTGCCGGGGCTTTCAGCACGGAACTGCAGCACGGGGATCCTTCTATCGAGGCAGGCATTGCGCAGCGGTATCCCAGTGGGAACCCCGTCATTGTAAACACCCCGGCATTGCAGACCAACTTCTCGCCGGAAAGCATTGCATTCTGGCGGCAGGTTTATCTTGACATTGCGACACTTCAGGCGTCCGCTGGCTTGCGACCGTATATACAATTCGGCGAGGTCCAGTGGTGGTATTTTACAGATGACCGGGATTCCAGCGGCAATCGCATTCCGGGAATGCCGTTCAACGATGCTTACACGCTCAGCACATTTAAGGCTCAATACGGGCGCGACCTGAAGTCGATTCTATCCAACGATGTTAATCCGGCTACCGTGCCGGAGGAAGCTGCGTTTCTACCCACCTTGCTCGGTAATTACACCAGGACAATCATGGCGTTTGTGTCGGCGCTGTTTCCCGATTGCCAGTTTGAAGTGCTTTATCCAACCGACGTCAATAACTTCGCTCTGACTAAAGTAGTCAATTACGCCCGTGACGAATGGACGCCAGCCAAGCTGACCTGCCTCAAAACGGAGAGCTTTGGTTTCACCTTCGGGCGAGATCTAAATAGCAGCAGGCGAACGATCGACATCGGTGTCTCCCTGGGTTTTCCATCCTCGCAAAGGAGTCACCTGGTGGGAATCGAACAATCGTCTTCCGCATGGTTGAAGGAAGCGAGAATGGCAGAATCACGCGCCTTTGATTCTGTCGTGCTCTTCGCACTGGATCAGTTCTGCCTGATGGGTTATGGGCTTCCGTTATCAGCAGGCATGCGCCGAAGCGTACAGATGGCCTAACACAAATTCAGTCGCGCGCTATAGTGGCAATGCATTGTGATCTCCGTCCAAAACGTCTCTAAGCGTTACTACCTTTATCAACGGCCGCTCCAGCGGATTCTCAGTGTCCTTCCCTTCCCAGTGCAGAGCCCTCCGGAGTTTTGGGCATTGAAAGAGGTTTCGTTCCGGGTCGAAAAGGGTGAGGTTCTGGCGATT
>JBBSHP010001215.1:0-1222 GCA_038232555.1 Bryobacterales bacterium | reverse complement strand
GCTGACTCGATCGAGCGGGCGGCGATGGAGACGCACGATCTGGAGTTCATGTATCAGGGTGGTGACACGTACCACTTCATGAACACCAGCAACTACGACCAGATCGAGATGGACGACGAGGCGCTGGGCGACGCGGCCCAGTGGATGCAGCCCGGAATGAAGATCCAGGCCGAGTACTATGACGGCAACCCGATTGGGATCCAGCTGCCAAACTCCATGGTGCTGGAGATCGTGGATACCGCGCCGGTTATGAAGACGGCGACAAAGACCGCATCCAGCAAGCCGGCCAAGTTGGAGAACGGTGTGACGATAAACGTGCCCGAGTTTGTATCCACGGGCGAGAAGGTTCGCGTGAATCCGACCACGAGCGAGTACATGGATCGGGCGAAGTGATTCTGTCCCGAACCACGGAAGTTGCCGGCCGGCTGCGATAGCGTTAAAATGAACGGCTTGGGTGGAAACATCCAAACACGGTGGCTGTAGCTCAATTGGTTAGAGCACCGGATTGTGGTTCCGGGGGTTGCGGGTTCAATTCCCGTCAGCCACCCCTCGGTTTTGGGGTTCGAGCGGTGTAGGTCCGTAGCTCAATTGGTAGAGCACCGGTCTCCAAAACCGGCGGTTGCAGGTTCGATTCCTGCCGGGCCTGTTGCATAAGCGAAATAAGCCGCCGGAGTCTTCCGGCGGCTTTTTGCGTTTCGTGGGGCCGCTGAGTGACGCCCTGGCCCGGGAACAGTCTTTTACCCGATTCCCATAAAGCTACGAACCGGGTGTGCGCGACAGATGTTTACGCTGGCAGGAGGCACGCTCGACTTCGCGGAGGCTGGCGAAGGGCGCGGGCAAGCGCTGCAGAGCTACAAGGCATCGGTGGCAACCAGTCGGGTCCGAAAGCTCCTTAATCATCACGAGCTTTCCGCCCTACGCTGCAATGCCGCCGCACAATTGGCTGCAAGGCTGCGGCGGGACGGATCGCCCAACCGGGTCCTATCAACCCGGGAGATTTCGCTTGCCCTTCCATTTTGCCCAAAAGCTCCTTCGGTCGCGACCCAAGTCGCCTCTCCTCGCCTTCATCCCCTTAGCGCTCCTCGGCCTTGCTGCATGCCAGGATGCAGCGCTCCCGACTGGTCCGCCGCAGGCCCTGGCGGCGCGTGCGATAGGCCGCAGCAAGCTCGACACCATTCTCGTTACCCCTGGCACGGCCAGCGTCGTGTCGGGCTCCAGTCTG
>JBBSHP010001214.1:0-1225 GCA_038232555.1 Bryobacterales bacterium | reverse complement strand
GGTTTTGCGCTTTCGAACGGCATGCGCCATAAGCTACACCTGACTAGCGTCAGAGCAATCCGAGCACCAGCAAAGATGCCGCAGTTTAACCAATACTTAAGGATTTAGGCCGACTTCAGTGTAGCTTTTGGAAATATTACAGGACCAGCGAGTAATTCCACGCTTGCAGAGGAGGGTGGGAGGTTTTGGAAAAGTACGCCCGTATTTCGGCGCTCTGGGGTCTTGACAATGGCATAAACCTAATCCTATCATGAGTTTTGCTACTTTAGGGCTTGAGAGACGAACTCGCAAGCGCGTTAGAGATGTGTCAGGAGGCGAATCTTGATTAAGCTGGACATTATCAACGAAGTTGTAAGCAAGACGGGAATTACCAAAACCAAAGCGGAGATGGCAGTTGAAACCGTGTTTGAGAGTATGAAAAGGGCATTGGCACAGGGGGAAAGGATCGAGCTTCGCGGCTTTGGTATCTTCAACGTACGTCCCAGAAAAACAGGGATCGGCCGCAACCCGCGCACGGGCGCGGAAGTGGCGATACCGCCTGGTAAAGCAGTGCGCTTCAAGCCCGGCAAAGAGTTGCAGACCTTACAGTAATCCAGCGCCTGTGGTTCCACCTTCCTCTGCGTTAGATCGCTTCGCGGCCCATCACGCCTGGGGACAGTCGCCAGTCCGCAGGGAAAGGTGGGCTTTGCACATTGGCCTCCTGCTGATAACCCTGTTCACGACGACAGTGGTGGGAGCAGGCATGGCACGTTCATTCCACGCCAACCTTCCGATCGATTTAGATCAGGCCGTCGCCGTCTTCGTTCAGATTCCCGCGCATCCGGCAGCCCTGCTGCCCGGCCTGCCATTCTCGCTCACGTTGATTGCGATTCTGTTGGCACATGAGCTGGGGCACTACCTTACCTGTCTAAAATATGGAATCAACGCCAGCCTTCCGTATTTTCTACCGGCACCCACCCTGATCGGGACGCTAGGGGCTTTCATTCGAATTCGATCTCCTATATCTACGCGGCGCGCCCTGTTCGATGTCGGCATCGCGGGGCCGATTGCAGGATTCGCGCTGCTTGCGCCAGCTCTGGTAGTGGGGCTGATGCTTTCAAAGATTCTGCCGGGAGTGGGGAACCGCGGAGACTTTGTGTTCGGTACTCCCCTCGCGCTGCGCCTGCTGGAGTGGGTGATTTTTCCCGGAGTGCCCATCGCCGACATCAGCCTCCACCCGGTAGCG
>JBBSHP010001213.1:0-1230 GCA_038232555.1 Bryobacterales bacterium | reverse complement strand
TTCCTAGGACCACGAAATCGACCACTACTAAGAAATAGAAAGCCCCAATGTTCAAATCGCTCCCGACAGCACCCGAACTGAACGGGAGGACAACAAATGCCCAGCAAACTCCGAGAACCGCCACAATGGGAGCCATCAGGTACATCCAGGGATCGGGCATGCCTGGTTGGATGTCAGTCTTGAAGTGTAGGGGTTCGGCAGCCCCAAGCTCACGCAGCGAGCTCATCCGGAAATGCCGCTCGATCCAATCCGTTCCGATCGCCGACACGATCACGGCGGCTAAAACGGAGAAGCCACGGAAGATCACTCCCACTCAAGTCCTGCCATGCCCCAAGCGTAAGCGATACCGGCTGCGAGGAGTGCTATGAAGACAAGCATGTCGAGAAACGCCACCATCCCAAGCTCGGCAAATACAACGGCCCAAGGATACATGAAGATCATCTCCATATCGAAGGCCAGGAAAATGAGCGCATAGACGGAGAAACCGAAACGGTACTGTTTCCAGGAATCCGGCGTCTTGAGCGGGCGCTGCACAGCTATACGGAGCGCTGCGAGGAGCAAAGCCATGCCCGCCACCAAAACACCGACTATTGCAACCACACTGAATGTTGAAAGAATCATGGTTCAAGTATTTGGGCGGAACTTATCGATTACCTCTTTGCTCTTTCGGGACTTGCAGCAGCTCCGAGGATGATGGACCCGCCACCTTCTCTAACATAATTGCGGTTCCAGTCCGGAATGTCTACGACCACGCTGCCCTCGTCTGACCGACACGGGCGGGAATGCAAAGTCCGATCCGCAGCCATGTCGAGCCGGTCGAAGAGTGCGATGAGCAGAATAGTATTCATGATGGCCAGTGCGACATTTCAGAACGCCAGATGGGTCTCTAGGAACAAGAGTTAGATAATGAAGCGCCCCTCAACTGGAGAAGCACGTGCGGAGGATCTCGTCGGCAGCAGCGGACATAGGGGAAGCGGGTAAAACAGATTTGAGGGTAGCGGCACAGACGAAAAAGACGAGACGCAAGGCCATCGCGGTCGATCCGGATATCCAAGGGTTCGAACCTCGAACGTTTGAGGCGGATCGAAGGTCGGATAAGTCTTGTTGAGCAAATTCCGCTAGGACTCACGCAGCTCACCCCGCACGCGCCGGAACAAAGCCATAAAGCGCCTGATGTGGCCCCGCGGGCTCGTTCTCTGAAGTTCGCCGTCGCCCGGAGGCAACGGGCTG
>JBBSHP010001212.1:0-1240 GCA_038232555.1 Bryobacterales bacterium | reverse complement strand
GTCCCGATCAAGCCGGATGAGCGCAATCAGTTGCCGTTTGCCGTAGCGGAAGCGAAGACGGATCGCGACGGCCATTACGAGTTGAAGGACCTCCGGCCCGGAACATACTACCTCGGGATCAATCTCGCTCGCACACCTTCGAAAGACATGCCGTACACGCGGTATCTTTATCCAGGCACGGAAACGGTAACGAACGCCGTCTTCGTGACGGTCGGAGACGAAGCGGAGACGAAGACTTACGATTTCCCAATTCCACCCAAGCAAAATGAACGCAATCTGGAAGGCTACGTTTTCTGGCCGGATGGCCGCCCAGCGGACAAGGTCGGCATTATGCTTGAGGATGTGCGCTGGCCGTGGCAAACGAATTCAATCACGGCATTCACGGATGCAAGCGGCCATTTCAGCGTGTCCGTTTTTGATGGTACCCGCTATCGCATTCACGCGATAACAATGGCGCGATTCACGAATGACTCGGTTTCGGCCGAGCCAATGCCTTTAGATCCGGGCACCGATCTGAGCCAACCGCTTAAGCTATTGCTAACCAGGAAAGGGCATTCAGCAAGCGAGCTAACGGGCAAAGGACTGGAACGCTGGCGCTCCGGGCTTGGCTTGTGAATCAGCCGGTCCCGCTCTCCCAGGCATCAACTGCCGCGCAAAGAGGAACCAGTTTTGGTCGGCGCCGAAAATGCCTAAATCAGCTTGATGTCAGTTTGAGCGAGTTGGATCAAAGTAGTTGAAATTTGCGGTAGTGGAGGAATTGGCAGACGCGCATGCTTGAAGTGCATGTACCCGGAAGGGTGTGGAGGTTCAAGTCCTCTCGACCGCACGAGCCTCACCCTAAGGTTTCACGTGATGGAGAGGACCATCCTCACTTACGGCGTAAACGCTCGCGAGCAACCTGCGCTCCTGCCTGGCAAGCAGGCTCCCATGGTGCGGGGCTCCTGAGATGTACCGGAAGGTGCCGACCAAAGCAAAGCCGCAGGGTTTTTGCTGCGCCGACAGCGGCAATAAGCTTGACAGCGCGTTGATAGAGAACTGGGAACTGGTCATCCTGTACAGAAAGAAAGGGGCGGCGTCAAACAGGCAGTGGTCGCGAACCTGCCCAGAAATTCTTCGATTATATCTTCCATCTCTCCCACTGCTCTTCGGCACTTGGCAAGAGTGACCCAGTAGTGCTCGGTTGAAGTAACCCAGGTGAAGAACGGAACTGGGAATGTGAGTAGATGCAGAAGCCATCATC
>JBBSHP010001211.1:0-1285 GCA_038232555.1 Bryobacterales bacterium | reverse complement strand
CTTGCTTTGATCCTCAGATAGCAGCAGCGGGACTGAAGGGCGGCGCATGATTCAGTATGCATCCGCCACTTTTAAATGTCCATCTATTTGTGAGACACTACACTAGGTATGCACTTCACTCATGTAGCCCTTATCTCCTTATAGTTTAGCCAGTGACGCGCTTTCCTCCACTGGAACGAGTTGGCGGCAGGGAACAGCGGGAGTGGTTACCGCTTGCTCGACGAGGCGGTAGAACAGCTTGCCTCGGCTTTTTGATTTTCGTCGGTTGAATCGAAAGGTGAATTCGTCCAAGTAGTAGGCCAAGTATGCTCGGCTAACCGCGCCTTGGCGCGTGCCCAGCAGCCAGCGCTTGAGTAACGCGACCACCAGATGTACGTGCGGCAGCAATTTGACGGCATCTTTGCGTTGCTTTCCGATGACGGAGGTCTCGCACGGATAGCCCTTCTGCTCCAGGCCCTTGTAACCCTGCCATCCGTCGGTGTGAACGGTGCTGCCCGGTTCAATCGAGTCCCCAATGAACGAGTGAAGGCTGGCGGCGGGTAGCCGGATGCGGCCAACCCTTTTGCCTTCCACCTCGACCGCGATGACGATGAGCGACTTGTCGCCTCGATGGCGGCCGCCGATGCCATCCTCCTCTCCGCCCACGAAGGTTTCATCGACTTCGACACGACCCTGCAGCCGATCGCGTCCGGCCCGAACCATAGCGCGGCGCAATTTATGCAGCCAACCCCAAGCGGTCCGGTAACTGCCTAACCCCAAAATCCGCTGCGACCCAGTGCGCTCGTTCCGTTCTTTTGGCTGGTGATGTACCACATCGCACGAACCCACAATGTGAGTGGAGCATGCGTATCCTGGAAAATCGTACCCGCAATAACCGAACTCTGATAATCACAGGCGGCACACTGTAATAGGATGACCCGCTGGGGCCAGAACTTTTTGTTTCCGCAGCGCGGACCACAGAAGCCCGCCGGCCACCGAAAGCGAATCAAGTAATCGCGGCAGAGCTCGTTGGTCGCGAAACGCCGTTCAAATTCGGCTGGTTACGAGGGTAATTCGTTATTCATATTACTTATCGGGACTACATGAGTCAAGTGCATACCTAGATGGTTGCAATTGTAAGCCCAAACAGACCACAATGCGGCACTTTTAGCTCCGTCCGCCGGGTCTAATCCCACCGCCTTTCAGGCGGTCAGCTTCAAGCCGCCCAATCCCCCGAGAATAGGAGGATGGCGGAATACAGACATAGCGCGCACGCGGTTCACGATCTCAAGTATCACCTGATCTG
>JBBSHP010001210.1:0-1307 GCA_038232555.1 Bryobacterales bacterium | reverse complement strand
GCGACCAGGCCGCGGCCAACGAACTGCATGAGATCGTTCCCCAAGCCGAACTGGCGGTGGTGAAAGAGGGCCTCGGCCGGTACACCTGCATCAGTCTCTCTGCGACAGCCGCCCGGGATCTGATCCGCGAGGCCGCGCGCAAAAGCGTGGCGCGGATCAACTCCATTCAGCCGTACCGTCTAGCGGCTCCGGTGACATTGCAGGTCGAGTACACCACTCGCAATTCTCTTGCGGTCGATTCGGAATCCCGTTCGGGCGCGCAGGTTCTGGACGACCGGACCATTCGGTTCCAGGGCAAAGACATCCTCGACGCTTGGCGGCAGTATCGTTCTCGATAAGATTCTAAAATCCCGAATCGATCAGCCGAGCTGCCGTCGTGAGTTTGCTACCATCGCCAAGATGACCCAGGAAAGATGACCCAGGACACCGCGTCAATCCGCAAGGGGGAAGAACTCGATGTCACTGCACTTTCGGCATACCTTGCAGATAAGCTCGAGGGAGCTCGCGCTGGGCTCACCGTTGAGCAGTTCCCGGGCGGTCATTCCAATCTCACCTACCTGCTCCGCACGCCTGCGCGTGAGTTCGTCTTGCGGCGCGGCCCGCTTGGTCCGGTAGCTCCCAAAGCCCACGATATAGCCCGCGAGTATCGTGTGCTCCAGGCTGTGCACCCGTTTTTCCGCCCGGCTCCCGAAGTGTTCCACCTTTGCGAGGACCCGGCCGTACTCGGGGCAGTCTTCTTCGTGATGGAACGGCGGCGCGGCATCATCGTGCGCGACTCCATCCCGCCCGCCCTCGCCGCATTTCCTGATTACGAACGACGCGTTAGCCAGGGCTTCATCGAGTGTCTGGTCCAGCTCCACTCAGTAGATATTGACAAGCACGGTCTCACAGCGCTCGGCAAACCGGTGGGCTTCCTCGATCGCCAGGTCCGGGGCTGGTTTGAGCGCTGGCAGCGATCCAAAACCGAAGAGGTTCCCGCTATGGACCACCTGATGCGATGGCTTGGCGAGAACATGCCTGTATCCCCGCCAGCCACTTTGGTTCATAACGATTTCAAGCTCGATAATGTGATGATCAACGCTGACGATCCGGGCCGGACCGAGGCGGTGCTCGACTGGGAAATGTGCACCGTGGGCGATCCCTTGGTCGATCTCGGATTGATCTTGTGCTATTGGAGCCAGCCCAGCGATCCCGGTGGCTCGAAAGCCGCGCTCACGCTGGCTCCCGGTTGGTTCACACCGGAGCAGGTCATTGAAACATACGCGGCCAGGACCGGGCGTGACGTCAGCCAGATCCGCTATTACCAG
>JBBSHP010001209.1:0-1352 GCA_038232555.1 Bryobacterales bacterium | reverse complement strand
CATCGCTGGTCGCGATCCACAGGTCCTGCTGCCGCTCCCGTTTCCGCCGGGTTCCCATCGCCATGTCATATAGACGCTCAGAACATTTCCAACGTCACATGTTTTGAACGGGTGATCTTACTATTACCACGGGCTGCTAGGCGATGGCCTCGCACCGGTTGATTGGGGTGATGCCGGCAGTACTCGCAATCTACTTCGAAGTAGGGATATCCGGTGGAGCTTGCCAAAGCGCGAGTGTGCCCTCCACACGCGGCCGAATAGAAGGGGGCGAATGGGTCGCCCTGGTATGTCAAGATTAGCCCCCGAGTGTCTTCGGCGGCGCGCCGCGCCTGTGTGCCTGGAGAGGGTATGGACCGCAGGAACTGGCAGTGCGTTGTGTCGCAGAAGTCGTAGCCATGGTGCCGGCCCGCTGACGCTCGCTACTACCGCCTGTGCTTTCAGTGCTTCGAGACCCGCTCCAGGAAAACTCTCCGCCGCAGTGACGGACGCCACGGCAGCTTCCAGATCCATATCGATGATGGCAATCAACTCGCCCGCTGCCGGTTTGATGTGAAGTACGCCTCGGAAACGGCGATCGATTTTTCCAGGAATGCTCAATTGGAACTCGCTTGTCACCCGCACGGGTCCAGTCTGGCCCAAATGGAATTTCGCGACACGGCTACCTTCCAACATGAGAGTGGTGGGTCCCGTTTCAACGCGAATGGGCTGCGATGTAGCGGGCCGCACCCAAAGTTCAGTGGGATGAAACAGACCGAACACAGCGATGCTGACTAGCATTGAGCCTCAATCATAAACTGCTCCCAAAGTGCATCCAACCGCAGGGGAGGTTACGGTAGACTACGAGGATCATGAAGCTACGCAGTCTCACCCTGTTCGCAATTTTCACTTTTGCTTTATTCGCCGACAAACGCCCGCTTACTCATGCCGATAACGACAGTTGGCGGCATATTCAGGACCAGCGTCTCTCGGACGACGGACACTATCTCGCTTACGCAATTTTCCCCCAGGAAGGCGATGGCGAACTGGTGGTGCGAAACCTGGTAACGGGTAAGGAATGGCGCGAGCCGTTGGGCGAATTGCCGCCTCCGCCGCCCGCGAATTTCGACGATCCTAACCCGGATGCACCGCCTCCGACGCGGGGCGTTGTCGTTGCATTCACACACGACAGCCGGACCCTGGTCTTCTCCACATTCCCCCGCTCGGGCCGATGTTGAAAAGGCCAAGCGCGAGAAAAAGAATCCTGAGGAAATGCCGAAAGAGGGCATGGTGGTCATGGATCTCGCGTCGGGAGCGGTGGTCCACGTACCTGGCGTAAAGAGCTTTCAGTTGCCTGCTCAGGCAGACGGCCTGCT
>JBBSHP010001208.1:0-1384 GCA_038232555.1 Bryobacterales bacterium | reverse complement strand
CTCGTTTAGCAGGAGTTCGGTGGATTGCACCATCGGCTCCTGGTGGAAACGATTCTGCATGCAGTTTCGATTCAGTGCATTATCGAGCGCGAGCAGGGACATGCCCTGGTGATGGGCCATAAAGCACTTCACAACCGTTTCCTGTCCAGGCGGCCTTGAGAAGTCCACGGCCTCATAGAACCCGTAGCGCGCAAGCCATCCGCGCTCAGCCTGCCTGCGGAGATTCAGCGCAGCGCGCTTGGGGTCAATCATCGCAGCCAGTACCGTTGCGTAAGGGGCAATAACCAGATGGTCCTCCGGACCCCGATTTAATCTCAGCCCGGGTACGCCGAATGCGGAATAACGGTATTCGGACCCTCCCTCACGCTCCGCGCACGCCGATTCCGAAACCCCCCACGGCACCCTGTGAGCCGCGCCATAGGCCTGTTGGGCCTTAACGGCTCCTCGTGCTGTCTGGTCCAGCAAAGTGTCCGGATACAGTCTGAGCCACAGAAATGGCATCAGATACTCGAACATCGTCCCGCTCCAGGAAAGCAACAGATCAGTGCCACCGGCGTGAACCAGCGTGCGGCCAAGCCGCAACCAGTTTTCCTGCGGAACGTCATTCTTGGCAATCGCGACAAAGCTCGCAATGCGCGCTTCCGACGCGAGCAACCCGTATTCAAAATCATCCATTTGAAGGCTTTCCGCGTTGTATCCGATGTGCAACAGCTTTCGTTTTGGATCCAGGAGAAAGCTGAAGTCCATTGCGTCGATCAGTTCGAAAATGCGGCTGGACAGATCGGCGATCTCAGCTTTTTCAAGTTGAGAATCTGAATCTTGCAGATGGGAGCGGATCAGAGAGGAAAGACGCGCGGACCAGAACCGGGCTTCCCCCGAGAGGTCCTCCCGTTCAATTTCGGCGGACGTTTCCCTCGAGGACTCCATCCATGCGCGCCACTCCGGCACACTGCCATCGGCTGGCGGAGGCGCGCCAGCCAAGAGCCGGCGGGCGCCCGGAGATTCGGAAACGCTCTGAAGAATGGCACGGCAATGGTCGGCGACTGCTTCCGCGACCGCAGTGCCGATCAACGGCCTTTTCAGTTCTTCGAGCAACCCCTGCCGAAGCGTGATCAGGCATGCGGCCAGATTTCCACTATCGACCGTCGACACATACCGGGGCGGGAGGGCAGCCAGAGTTTGCGCGTCGTACCAATTGAAAAAGTGGCCTCGATAGCGCTCCATCCGGTGCAGTGACTCCAGAATTGATTTTGTATTTCCGATGAACTCCTGCCTGCTGAGATACCCGAAATCGCGGGCGGCGAGCTGCGCGTCCAGCAGCAGCCCGATGTTGGTGGGCGAGACGCGCTGGGCTTTGACGCAGCCTTCTTCCAGCACATTATCG
>JBBSHP010001207.1:0-1391 GCA_038232555.1 Bryobacterales bacterium | reverse complement strand
TTCAAAAGCTCCCGGCTTGCGGACCAGCCAATCGATGATGTGTCTGTAATCAATCCGGTGCTTGCTTCGGCCTCGCAAGCGCGGCAGTTCTTCCGCTTTCCGATCGGCGTACCAGATCTCGACCGTGTCGGGATAAATTCGCGCCTCGACCATCTCCCCAATCAATCGGCTATGCACCGAATAACAGTTTCGATGAACCATCACCAGGCTTCCCGGACTAACTCGCACCCGTTCCCGCCTAACCCAATCGAGGCGGCGTTCGGGCAGCGGCCGAAGCTGCGCCACCTCGTCCAGATATCGCTCCCGCCGCCCGGCATTCAACCGCGTAAACAACTGGTTCAAGAACAACTGGTAGGCTGCCACGGTGGGAAAATCGTGGCTGCCGCGCATCATCAATGCTTGTGCAGCGGCTTGCTTGAAACGATAATGCCGCTGTTCTACATCGCCGTTTTCATTGGCCTGGCCAGCTTGGATCTTCTGACCGCTGACCCGGTAATGCCGCAACAGACCTTCATAGGCTCGTGTGAACTCTTTGGCGTCGCTGAGGTTGTTCACGGCTGCGCTCATCCGGTCCGTTCGATGTTCCAGCGGAACGCCGCCCAGTTGCCAAAACGCATTCTGCAGTCCTTCGCTGAGGCTCTCAAACGTCTCCGAGTAGCAGATGCTTCCGGTCTCCCAGTTGGAATAACTCAGGACAAAGTGATAGATCAGATGCGGAAACGCCTGGCCATTCATGGTCACGCCCAGTTCCCGGCAGTGCGTAAAATCCGACTGGCACAAAGCCCCCGGCCGATGTTCTTGCGCAAAAAACACTTCTCGTGGTGGACCTTCGGTCGCTCGCCAATAACTGATCCTGCGCCGCAAGGTCCGCACCTGCCCATCGCTAAACCGGCCCGGATGCGTTTGCTGCAAATGCTCAAAGATCGTTTTCGCCTGCAGGCCGGGCTCGACGGCGAGCAGTTTCCGAATCTCTTCCCACTTATCGGCGAATGGATCCGGTCGCGTTCGCCAAGTGTGCTTTTGGTGCATCTCGCTTGGAAGAGTCCGAATCCGCAGGTATTTTCGCGCTGTCTTCGGGTCCATGCCCGCCTTCACTGACGCTATCTCGAAAGGCATCTTCTGCTCTGCCAGACGCCAGAGTCGTTTTACCTGCTGATCATTCACCATACAAGCCGTCTCCGACTTGTATCGCCTTCCTAGCCAATCGGGATTTTTAATTGTCCCCAGGCTGAATTATGATTGTCCGCAATCACGGAGCATTGTGGATAGAATCAGTTGAATTAAGCCGGACCGAATCTATGGGTATTGAATGATTTTCTTGTTGTTGGAATAGGTAAGTGCAGGGGCTCCGAGCTTCTCATGGGCGGCCCGACTCCATCGCGAGACAGCTT
>JBBSHP010001206.1:0-1393 GCA_038232555.1 Bryobacterales bacterium | reverse complement strand
TCTTTGCCGTTGGAAGTATAGTGGACCTGGAACAGGAATGTGGAACCTGCTTTCACCAGGAACGCAGTGTCCGGGTCCCATTGAATGGTGGGAACGCCCGGGGCGTAACCGATCAGCATATCGCTGAATTGTTCGCCGGCGCGGGTGACGCGTTTGCCGCCTTCCTGCACAAACACCAGAATGTGGTGGACCTGGGACCGCTGGGCTGGCCGAACCTCGGAGGCCTGGATCCAGGTATCTTCCTTGAAGCCGGGATCGACTTTGAAGTACTGGTAGGAGATGACGCCCTTAGCCGGGATGGTGAAGTCCTTGCCTGTATCCAGAATAAGATCCGGCTTGCCGATGGACCACCCGTCTGTGAAGGTGGGCAGCTTGGGAAGATCTTTGGCGTCGCCTTCCGGTGCGGCCGAGTCGGCCCACTTCGAAAGCGTGGCGATTTCCGTGTCGGACAAATGCCGGTCGTTCGCGAAATGATTCACCGCCGGGTCGGCATCCCAGGGAGGCATGGTTCGGGTCACGACAGCCTGCTTGATCGCCTTGGCCCAGGGACGCACCTCACTGAACGTGCGAAACGACATGGGAGCCGCCTCTCCCGGACGATGACATTCCAGGCATCGGTTATAAAGGATTGGCGCGACGTCTCTTGTAAAAGTGGGAGCAGCGCCACCGGTCGTGTTGGCCGCGAAGGAACCGACCGACCCGGCCACCGCGAACACACTCATTGCAAAGCTAAATTTCATGGTTTTCTCCCAGGGGACGCAGCTACAGTACCCCAAGTTTAACAGATAGGGTCTTTGGTTAGGTTTTTTCGAAAAGCTCGATCTGCTCTTTAGGCGGCTTTTGGAGTTTTCGGCTCCTGAGAGCACTGCCCACTACGCCCAATACTTCAAGCTGCGTAAGCGCGGCTTTCGGAATGAAAATCCGCTGATTCTGATAACCCGGATCGGGCGGAATTACCGTGAAACCGATCCCGTCCAGGAGAAGCAGATTGTTCGCCAAAACGCCATCCAGCGTGTCGCCATCGCGGAACCTCATGCGGACCCACAACCCTGCCATTTTCGGCCGCGCGGTGAAAGCTCGTAAGTCCCGGCTGGGCTCGCCTTGATCGAACTCGCGAACAAACACTACCGTCTTGACTTCCACGTAGGGAACTATCAATAGCGTGCCGGTGAGCGTTAGAAGTTCCAAGCCTGCTCCCTGCAAATAAGTGGCGGGGCTGACGAAACCCGCCAGCGACTCGCGATCGAAGCGGGAGATCAGCACCTTCTTATTCGTTGAGGGATTCAAAATCGTCCAGCGAAATTAGCCGGGTAACACTTTCGTCTGAAACATTTCCGGGAGTATTGTATCATTGACACGATGCAGCAGGCCGCTACCCTGTCGGGATGGATGC
>JBBSHP010001205.1:0-1402 GCA_038232555.1 Bryobacterales bacterium | reverse complement strand
GAACGTCTCTGCCCGGTGAGTTTGCCTTGGCCGGTGTTCTTCTTCGACTCCAGTCCTCCCGCAATCCCGTTGCTGAGACCGATCGATCCGCAGCACCGATGTTTGAGGAACTTTCCACGCAAAGCCGGATGATTGTCTAGCGCCGGGCGAACCAAGGCCCGGCTATCGGCCGGCTGAGCGACAGTCCAACACCTCAATGCAACCCCTAATTTCGGTCATAACCCCAAGCTTTAACCAGCTGGATTGGCTCCCTCTGGCAATCGCTTCAGTGGCAGATCAGGAACAGGTTAAATGTGAGCATATCGTTCAGGACGGTGGAACCAAGGGCGTTGTCGAGTTTCTGCGGCCGCAGTTTGGAGAGTTGATGAAGAGTCAGCGCTTAAGGATTTTTGTCGAGAGAGACGAAGGGATGTACGACGCAGTCAATCGCAGCCTGGCGAAATCGGGCGGCGAAATCTGCGCCTACCTCAATTGCGATGAGCAATATTTGCCCGGCACTCTGGGAACGGTGGCAAACTTTTTTATCGCCAATCCGGGTGTCAATGTCTTGTTTGGCGATGTCATTCTGGTTGATCGGCAGGGACGGCCTCTCTCTTACCGCCGCAGTATCCTACCCACGCGGGCACATCTCCGTGCGGCACATCTGAACACTTCTACCTGCGCGACGTTTTTCCGTCGCCGGATATACGAGCAGGGATTCCATTTTGATCCCCGATGGAAAGCAGCGGGCGACGCCGAATGGATGGACAGGTTACTCGCTCACCGGGTCACGATGGCAGTGCTCCCAAAACCTCTCGCCATATTCACGTTCACTGGCCAGAATCTGGGGGCCAGTGCTGTCTCACGCTCCGAGGAAGAGGGATGGAAAAAAGCTCTACCCGAGGGCCCTAAACGCTCGCGGGCTCCCGCGATCCTTGCCCACCGCCTGCGGAAGTTGTTGGCAGGCGCGTATTGGCCCCGGAGAGTGAACATTGAAATCTACACACTCAGTTCTCCGAACTGCCGACAACCTTTCGCGGGCACCAGAGTTGGGTTCGGCTGGCCTTCCAGTCCTACGAATTCTGCTCGCTAGCTTTATGGACCATGGCATGGCCCGCTATCTTCAAGAAGCCCTGCTGCCATTCTTTCTCATCAGCGTTCTGAAGGAGCCAGCGCCTGCCGGCGGCACCCGTCTCCCGGCCGAGAGCAGGATTCTCTTCCAGCTGCCGCACTTGCGCCGCTAACTGTTCGATGTTGCCTGGCTCGTGCAGCCAGCCCGTTTCGCCCTCAGTCACGATCTCCATCAAACCGCCGGAGCGTGCGGAAAAGACCGGTCTAGCTTAATCGTACGCCTCAGAGACAACCAATCCAAGGGCTTCCCACCACAGCGACGGTACAATCAAGGCGCGCGCTCCGGCCAAGG
>JBBSHP010001204.1:0-1411 GCA_038232555.1 Bryobacterales bacterium | reverse complement strand
TTGGTAGGAGCCGTTTCCTGAGGGTCCGCTTCTAACCGCGAGCTGTTTACCAGGAAGATATCCTGTCGCCCATCGCGGTCGTAATCCAGAAAAGCAACGCCGGTTCCGTTCGCCTCAATAATGTATTTCTTTACCTGCTCATTCCCGGACGTGAAACGCATGGCTAATCCGGCCTGTCGGGCGATATCTACAAATTTGACTGGCCACGGGCGTCCTGAAGCTACAACATGAGGAGCCGCGGGGCTATTGTGAGTTGCTATGCCTTGAGCAAGACAAAAAACGGCTGCTGCCGCCGGGACAACTCCGATTAGGAATCTCGAGTGAGGCAAGGGCAATCTTAGTAGAACATCACCAGCACGTCAATTAGACCTTCTAAACGCCAGGCAGCGCGGGTCGGCAGCATCGAATATTGATGAGAGTGCGGATTTGTGATAATAATCCGCCATCATGGTTCTCACCAAGCGAACGCTGATCCTGATCCTATTTTGCGCCCTGCTGGCTTTTTCCGATTACGCCACTCGGCAACCGATGCCCGGCTTTGCGCGCGTCACTCTTCGAATTCGGAATGAAAAGAATGAAGCGACGGGTCTGCGGCTGAGGGTGACCAATGCTGCCGGTGAGTACTATGCACCACTTGGCCACCTGCCGAAGCCGGACCTTTCCCGGCGCAACTCGAATGACTTGATCCTGGGTGACGATGTTGCGACACCCAGGCAGATGCACGCACTGGTGTACGACGGTGCCGAAATTGATGTTCCGGTTGGCCGTTACAACCTGCACGCAAACAAAGGCTTCGAATACCAAACGGTTGATATGCCGCTGACTGTGTCCCGCGCGGAGCGAACCACTGTCACGATTCCGCTGAAACGATTTGTTGACCTAGAAGGGCGTGGCTGGTACCCCGGTGACACGCATATGCATTTCCCGGACCCTAGCGGGGTCCGTTATCAAATGGAATGCGAGGGACTTCGCGTGTGCAGCCTGCTGCTCTTGAAGAGCGGCTACAAGGCGGGAAGGGCTGGCGACGGCTTCTTCGAGAACGTGGAGTATTTCACTGGTAAGCTGGCGACAGTATCAGACAAAACCTACTTCGTTCAAGTGGGAGAAGAGTTTCGTCATGGACTGCTGGCCCATCTGATTTTTCAGAACTTAAAATCGATCGTGTGGCCGGTTTCGGTGGGCGGGTTGCGGGAAGGGGGCGAAGGCGGTTACGACTGGCCGATGATGATGGACGCTGCGGCTGACGCTCACGAACAGGGCGGCCTGGTCACGTGGGCTCACTGGCCGTATCCTTCCCTGGAAGCACCGCTTGATATCGCGCTAGGACAGATCGATTCCATCGACCTGCTAACCACTGGCAATCCTTTTGAGCACCACCCCGTTCTCGTTGACGTGTATAAAATGCATGGGC
>JBBSHP010001203.1:0-1424 GCA_038232555.1 Bryobacterales bacterium | reverse complement strand
TGCCGATTACGGGGATTTACCAGATTGTCGTCGGAGGTGGCTACGGCGGCCCGACCGGGGACTTCGTTTACAAAGTTCGCGAAGCCAGTGGCACGGCCTTCGTTCAGACGGATTTTAATTTGTTGTTCTTCGACATGAGTGGAAATTTTCTAGGGGCCCTAGCTGAAAACAACCGCGCTACAAATCGACCGATCGAAATTGGTGCGTTTTTCGGCTTAGACTACCAAATGGTGATCGCGCGGGCGAATAAACCACCGCAAGGGGTCCCCGCAGCCGATCACCTTCGCTACGTCTGGTTCGGGGGAGGCCAGCCACAGGAATACGTCAGGTATAAAACACCCGCGACCTACGGGCACAGCTGCGCAGTCGGCGCAAACGGCGTCGCCGCCTACCCCTTCTACCCGCCTTACATTCCCGAATCGTTTACCTCTCCAGGCCCAGTGACAATCTATTTCGACAAGGATAACAATTCCCTGCCGCAACCTGATCGCCGGCAGAAGCCAGATATGGCGGCGATGGATGGGGCTAACACCACGTTCTTCGGCCAAGACGTGGCGCAAGATCCTGATACTTTGCCAAACTTCTTCGGCACCAGCGCCGCCGCTCCGCACGCTGGCGGCATCGCCGCGTTGATGTTACAAGCGGCCGGCGGTCCGCATTCCTTATCTCCAGATGCCGTTCGCCAGACCCTCCAGGCATCGGCATTCCTTCATGACTTAGATCCGAATCGCGCTCAGGGCGTCGCGCTAAGAGGGCGAGATGCGGTTGTAATTTCCGCGCGGGGAGATGGAAGCAACACCAGTTCAACCGACCCCAATTTTTTTCGCGTGACCTACTCTGGTGTCAACAGCCTGACCTCGTTGACCCTGGACCTCTCCAACGCCAATCCCACAGAGAGACCAACGCAAGGGCTGGTCTTTGATCCAAACCAAGCCACGGGCCTGCCCTTCACGCTCGGAAACCTCCACGGTGTGCCTGCGTCCGCTATTACCACTGCATTCACAGATCCAGCACCGCCACCAGCCACACCCGATCAGTATCGCCGTTTAACCCTCTCGATTAAACCAGACGCGATGAACGGTGGCGACATTGTTCACTTCGGAGTTGATCGCGACGAAGCCGACGCCTTCGGGCCCGACGGAGCGGTCGGCGGCAACAGCGCCGATCTGCTCGGTGCGGGAGTTCTGATTCCTCAAGGTACCTATGCGTCAAGTGGAGCGACCTTCAGTGCTACGCTGTCCGATGGAAGGACGCTGCGAGGCACCTTTACGAACAACATCGGCCACGGTTACTCGCCCCTGGACGGTTTCGGCTTCATCAATGCACAGGCAGCGGTCCAGGCGGTCCAAGCTGTACAAAAGCACTGGATTGGGGGAAAGCCGCAACGGGCGGCAAAAGACAGCAGAAACTGGCAAACAGCCAGA
>JBBSHP010001202.1:0-1430 GCA_038232555.1 Bryobacterales bacterium | reverse complement strand
CATCCTTATCCCGATAAGCGCTTCGACGTCATTCATCCTCGGTAAGAGCCGTATGCGTAAACGCGCACGTACGGATCTGTGCGGGGGGCGGCCAGCAATGGTCGTCCCTACCGCGACAGTTGGCCCCCGACTTTGGCACATAGATCCTGCCTTGTCGGCTAGTATTTACTTGGCACTCGGACATTCTTCCGGGTTGCTCCCGAATCACGGGCAATCCGGAAGTTGAGACCGGGCATAGTTTGCCACCCACGGCACGGGCGCCTGCTGGACCGTCCTTCTGCCATGGCGCGCCCCTGATTGATATACCTGGCGCGCCCTGGATTCGAGATTCCTTCTCGTAGCGAGTTCATTGCAGGATGAGCCTCTGCTTTAAGCCGAGCTAAGGCCGCGAGGGCCCTGGTCCCGCGCGCCTTGTGGGAATGGGGAACCAACACTGATCTCATTCTTGAAACCAGTTGCAGTTTCAACGGCTGGCTGTTCCACCGTCTCCTACTGGATGGGTGGGGTTCTCCAACTGGCCGCGGAAGAGGGAGGTATACTCGCTAACTAACCGGGAACGCCAGTTCTCCATTTCACGCTGAACCAGCACACGGTCGGATCCCGCTAGTTATCAATGAACTCGTCCTGCATTGCCTTCAACCGCGAGTGACAAATTTCTCGCACTCTTTCTCCATTCGAATCAACACCCCTCCCCCGCCCAGCTTGCATTCCACAACTCTCGCGCTATTGTGAAGATGAAGAGAGCCGGCCTCGCTCAAACGGTTGGCGTTTGTTCTAAAAAGACGCTGCTCCTGCGGACGGCATTTTGACCAAATGCCGTCCTTTTCGCGCAAAGGATTTTTACATATCTTTGATTAGAAATAGCTTCTGCTCGCAAATCACCCTGTTGCGAAATTCGACGAAATGCCGTCCGCAGGGCGGCTCAGCCTCGTCGACCCCCGCCAGACTACCCTTTCAGTAATCCCGCAATTTGACGTCGTAGGCGCCGGGACTGGTTTGTCTCGACAACGTGCTCTACCACGGTGAGACGCTTACGATTCTGTGATCGGAACGGTAAGAAGTTTGGCAGAGGACAAGTGTTCCGCGTACTGGCCGGCGGCCACGAAATCGCGTTGATGAGTGAACTGGACTCACGATTTGATACACTCGACTTATTCTCCTCGAAGGAAGGTGCGAACGTGAGTTCCAGGAAAGAACCGGATAACCCTAAAAGCAAATCGAAATTTTCGAGACGCGGATTTCTTACCAGCGTCGGCGTGACCAGCGGCGCTTTGACCTCAGGCATTCTCGAAACCGAAGCCGAGGCCCAATCGAACGCCAAGATCTCCGGCCCCGGCGAGGTTCCGATCACTTTGCAGATCAACGGCAAGGCGACCAAGGTATCGGTGGAACCGCGCTCAACATTGCTTGACACGCTGAGGCACCGCCTG
>JBBSHP010001201.1:0-1444 GCA_038232555.1 Bryobacterales bacterium | reverse complement strand
GCCGAACTGCGGCTTACGACGTCATCGTGCTCGATTGCGCCCCAACCGCCGAATCTCTCCGCTTCATCAGCATGCCCACGACGATCGAGTGGTACATGAAGCACATCTTTCCCTGGCAGCGCGGCATCATCAAGGCCGTGCGGCCCATCGCCAACCGCATGTCGCCCATTGAGCTTCCGGGCGAAAGCTATTTCGACAATCTGAAAGCCCTGGCATCCCGGGTAGACGGAATCGCGGAGCTGCTCGAAGATCCCCAGATCACCAGCGTGCGCCTAGTCACTAACCCGGAGAAAATGGTCCTGAAGGAAACGCAACGCGCGTTTGTGTACTTCTCGCTCCACGGTCTCACTGTGGATGCCGTTCTGGTGAACCGCGTCCTGCCCGATGCCATTCAAGACGCGTGGTTCGCCCACTGGCGCGATTCTCAAGCGCGCGTGCTCGCGGAGATGGACAGCTTCTTCGCGCCAGTCCCCGTGCATCGCGTGCCACTCTTCACTCAGGAAGTGCTCGGGATCCCAGGTTTGCAGGAATTGGCGGCGCATCTGTATCAGCCCGGCGAAGATCCCGCGGCGGTCACCCGTACTGAAGCGCCTTACTCTTTTCACAAAATGGACGGTTTCCACGAAATCCGCATGCGGCTTCCGTTCGCGGCCAAGGGCGACGTGGGACTATTTAAGAAGGGCGACGAACTGGTAATTCAAATTGGAACCTTGCGGCGGCACGTGGGATTGCCGGCGTCAATGGCCGGATTGCATCCGGCGAAAGCGCGGCTGGAAAATCAGTCGCTCACGGTGGAGATGCGCGAGGACTGAATATGGATGAGAAGCAGATTGATAACAGCCAGGCCGGGCAGTGCTTCTGCAGCGGTGTGGGCCCCCAGCTAACCTCAATGGGGGAGTCGGCTGTGAGATCGGTTATGCCCGGCGCGGCTATAGAACACTTCAAAGCCTCACACGTTGAGTTTCTGAAAGGTCTCCGGCACCTGTTGGACGCTCGCATCCAACGAATGAGCACGGCTAAGACTCACGGCACCTCGATTCCCGTCGAATAAATCTGCTATTCTCTATAGGGAAGGTGGAGTATGTCCGTGTTTGAAGCAGAGTACGACAAAATTGTCCGGGCCGAAATTGAAGTGTTTCGCGGTCGCGTTGCCGAGTATCTCTCAGGCACAATCACGGAGGATGAGTTTCGCGCTTTCCGGCTTCGGCACGGAATCTATGGGCAGCGTCAACCCGGCGTCCAAATGGTTCGAACCAAGTTTCCTTCTGGAGTGGTGACCGCAGGCCAACTCCGGCAGTTGGCGTTGATCTCCGATCGTTTCGCCTACGGAAAAGGCCATATTACCACCCGCCAGAATATCCAGTACCACTTCGTGCCTTTGGCGCAGGTGCCGGACCTGATGCACCTTCTGGCCGATGCGGGCCTTACCACCCGCGAGGCTTGC
>JBBSHP010001200.1:0-1485 GCA_038232555.1 Bryobacterales bacterium | reverse complement strand
TGAAGTTGGTACGAGATGCCATCGGTCCGCGAGTCGAATTGTTCGTGGATGCGAATGGCGCCTACACCCGAAAGCAAGCTCTGTATCAGGCGCAGCGATTCGCAGAGTTCGGCGTGAGCTGGTTCGAGGAGCCGGTTTCCTCCGACGATCTCGACGGTCTTCGCTTAATCCGTGATTCCGGTCCGGCGGGAATGAACATTGCCGCTGGTGAATACGGGTACGATGCCTGGTATTTCGAGCGGATGTTATCCGCCGGCGCGGTTGATGTTCTACAGGCCGACGCGACCCGCTGTGGAGGCATTTCCGGATTTCTGCAGGCCGACGCACTATGCGAAGGACACTGTATGCCGCTCTCGGCGCACACGGCGCCATCGATCCACGCGCATGCCTGCTGCGCTGCGCAAAGGATCATTAACACCGAGTATTTCTTCGATCACGTGCGCGTGGAACAGATGGCGTTTGACGGCGCGATTGAAGCTCGCGACGGAATGCTTTGGCCAGATGTGTCGAGAGCCGGCCTCGGACTTGCCTGGAAGACACAGGACATGCTGCCTTTCCAGGTCTATGGCGGGAAGACCTCGGGTACGGGCGATCCGGAACGGTCCTGAACGAGGGTTGCGCATCGCCCCGCAATCCGCTTCAACTTACATTGATATTGGCGTGCAGAACTTCCGGGCCATTTGGCACGGCCGTGTTTTCATTCTGCTCGGCCGTGACGAACAGATCAAAATTCTTCGAAACGGTAATTGCTTTAAACTCTCCCTTGAGGTCGTTGTCCACACCAAGTGCCCCCTGCTTGATCGCTTCACCACCCCTTGGACGCACCCAAACGATATAAGTGGTGGCCGGAGGGGTTAGAGTCGAAGGCTTCGCGAGGTGCTTCACCTTGACAACGAACTGCGTGTTGCCGTTGTCTTTATCCGTCGTGACCTTCACCGTCCCGGTTGCTGCCGGGACCTGGGATCCGGCGGTCATCCGGAACTCTTTTCCCGAGCCAAATGGCCAGATTGCAAGCAGTGCCGTTAATAACAGAAGATTCGACATATCGATTTCGATGACTGGCCATGTCGTGCTTTCATATCACGAATGTACCACCTCCTCGCTACAGACAGCAATGCATCGACCTTACTTCTTAACATGGCATGAAATTCCAGTCCGCCTTGAAAATCGGTACGTTGCCGTAAGCAGGTTAACAACGAGAACCGACCGAGCCGTGACCAAAAGGGCGCGGTCCCCAACTTCCGCACGCCGCGTAGAGGATGAGCGCCACAGTGGAGCAGGTATGCTGGGTATAGCGCTGAGAGCGTTGCAATCACGCGGGTGTCTGCACTGCTGCAACCGCCGGAAGCATGAACCTAAAAACGGCAGTTACCCAGTAGCATCAGCCAAGCGGCCTGTTGTTCCTAGGATCTTGCTTCCAAGGAAATAGCGGAACGCGGCGCTCAGAATCAGTTTCCAGCAGTGGTCTTTAGTCAACTGCTCCGC
>JBBSHP010001199.1:0-1488 GCA_038232555.1 Bryobacterales bacterium | reverse complement strand
GTTTTCTTCCGTAGAAAAGTTGGCCTCCAACTCCGTAAGGTTCCGCGGGTACTCTTCCATCTCGCCGCATTTTATCTACTGCGCCTACCTGAGTCAAGCGGATATCCAGCTTCCCGAATTATACGCCCGCACACGCTATAGTAAAGTTTGCGCGCCCGTACCCTCGGGGGCCTTTGGTCCTTCGCCCTCCTCGCCCTTTTTCCGACCATTGGATATTCGCAGAAGTTCTACACCTACATCGATGATTTGGGGCCAAGCTATGTCGAGCTGGCCTGGGGAACTGCCGACGGAGTGAATACCATCGGGCGGAGCTCGCCATCGCACGGTGACGCGATCATTAAAATCGCCGGGCGGACGCTCTCTTCACGGTTGAATTACGTTGTGGTAGGTGGCCTGGAACCGGACCATGAGTACACGTATGAGATCACGATCGGAAATACTAAGGTGGGTGCGGGACAAGTCCGCACGTGGGCTGCGAAAGCCGACAAGCTCGCCTTTTTTGTAATTGGCGATTACGGCACCGGCACGAAAGTACAATACGACGTAGCCGGGGCAATGTGGCAGGAATTCCAACGGCGAAGCAAGACGGATTACCCGGTTCGTTTCATGCTCAGCACGGGTGATAACATCTACGGAAACGTCGCGAGCTTTCTGCTCGGGGTGGGACACACCGGCAAAGACGACCTCGACTGGGCCCCTAAGTTTTTCGATCCTTACCAGCCCTTAATCGCGCAAATCCCATTCTTCGGAACACTGGGTAACCACGACGGGAATGAAACCGAATCGCATCGCGACCTCCCGGCGTACCTGGATAACTTCCCGTTTCCAGGCGATAAGCCCGGCCGCTATTACAGCTTCACCTATGGAGAATTTGCCGAGTTCTTCGGACTGGATAGCACCCGGAATACCGAGTCGGGCTCAGCGCGTCCGTCTTATCTGGAAAACAGTGCCCAATTTAAGTGGATGAAGCAGGAGTTCGCGAAGCCCAAACCTCCCTGGGTGATTCCGTTCTATCACCACCCCGTTTTCAATGCCGGTCCTCTGCATCCGCCCAGCATGCGAGACCTGCAGCACTGGGTGGAGCTGTTCGCTGCCAGTGGCGTAAAAGTAGTTTTCAACGGCCACGAACACAACCTCCAGGTGAGTGAGTCGAATGAGATCAGCAAAGGCATCCGTTTTATCACCAGCGGCGCCGGCGGTGAGTTAAGAAGGGGAAGCGTGATCGGGAACATGAAAGGTGCCAACATCGCCGCCTGGGCCCCGCAGAACCACTTCCTGTCCGTAGAGATCGAAGGCAAGACGATGCGCATCACACCGCTGTCCTTTATGCCCGTGACTGTCCGGGACAGCAATGGAGGAACGGTGAACCTGCCCCTGGTAGTGAATCTGCCCTAGTACTACTGTGTTATAAATAACTGATTGGATCGAGGATACTGCCCGGCGGGCGTACGCTGGAGATGAATGGGGGTTGTCCAAGCGAAGATTCAG
>JBBSHP010001198.1:0-1511 GCA_038232555.1 Bryobacterales bacterium | reverse complement strand
CATCATGGCCGCATTCAGGCTGTTGGCATGAATCAGGAGAGTTTGCGGGATTTCGCGGCCCACCACTTCGACCGAGCGCTGTTCGAAGAACGCGAATATGGACTCCATGTAGGGGACATAGGCTTGCTTGACGCGCTCGGCGAAGGCTCGGTCTTCGCGGTTGAGCGCATCCCGGTAAGCCTTCGCGAAGACATAATCGGAATTGTCCAGGGTCACCGGGGCGACCTGGTATCCGTGCGCGACAAGATACCGCTCGAGGGCGCGCTTGGTCTGAAGGTTGACGCCGGCGTGCAGAAACGGATGCCGGAAGTAGCGGAGGCTACGGCCGCGCGCAGCCAGCGTGGCACGGGTGACCGGCTCGCCTTTCTTGATATCGGATTCGTAGAGGGCCAACGGCATGGTGTTCAGGTCCGCGTGCGAAAAGGTGTGATTGCCTAGTTCCGCTCCGGCATCCAGCCACAAATCCAGGAGTTGGCGCAGGTTGTGGGCCGACAGGCCGCAACGGCCCTCGTTCACGAAACCGATCAGCGGAATGTGCTGCGCCTGGAAAGGGGCGAGCAGTTCCTTGGTGAGGTGCTGGAGGGAAGCTATCTCGCAACTCTCCGGACCAGCGGCCGGCAGGTCGTCAATGGTGATCGCGACTTGGCGGGATGGCTGGGCGGTCGCTTTCGCCGCCGCCATCCCGCAAAGCGCGAGGACGGCTAGATACCTTTTTGGGCCAGGAATTCGCACAGGTCCACGCACCGCATGGAGTAGCCCCACTCGTTGTCGTACCAGGCAACCACTTTGATCAGGTTCCCATCCAGCACTTTGGTCAACTCCGTATCGACGATAGAGCTGTTCGGGTTGTGAAGCATATCCGAGGAGACCACCGGATCGTCCGTATAGGCCAGAATGCCTTTCATGGGGCCGTCCGCGGCGTCTTTCAAAGCCTGGTTGACTTCTTCCCGCGTGGTTCTCTTTTGGGTCACTGCGACGAAGTCCACTACCGAGACGTCAGGCGTTGGAACGCGCATGGAGTACCCATCCAGCTTCCCCTTGAGTTGCGGCATGACGAGACCGATCGCTTTGGCAGCGCCCGTCGTGGTTGGAATCATGTTTAGCGCGGCGGCTCGCGCACGGCGTAGATCTTTATGAGGGAAATCGAGAACCGGTTGATCGTTGGTGTAGCTGTGAATGGTGGTCATGGAGCCTTGCTCGATCACAAACTTCTCATGCAGAACCTTTACGACGGGGGCCAGACAATTGGTGGTGCAGGAGGCATTGGAGATCACGTTATGCCTGGCGGGATCGTACATGTCCTGGTTGACGCCCAGCACGATGGTGACATCTTCACCCTTAGCGGGAGCCGAGATGATGACTTTCTTGACGGTGTCCCGGAGATGCTTGGAGGCGTCTTTCGCGTCAGTGAAACGGCCTGTCGATTCAATTACAATTTCCGCTCCGACGGACTTCCAGTCGATGGCCGCCGGGTCTTTTTGATCGAAGATTCTGATTTTCCTGCCGTGAAT
>JBBSHP010001197.1:0-1521 GCA_038232555.1 Bryobacterales bacterium | reverse complement strand
TGAGATCGTCGATGTCGAAGACGCCCATCGCGAGGCGGCGAAAGAAGCGGGGCATGCCATTCTCGAGAACCTGGCCGCGAGGACTGAGGAGGTTCGCATTCGGATCGAGACCTGCGCCGACGCTCAAGAGGTCATGCTCATCACCGCCGGTTCCTTGCAGGAGCAGGAGCGTTCGTGTGCTGGTTCCCGGCTTGAAAACATGTTGAATGGCTTGGTCAAGCATGTTGCAGCTCCAGCACGTCGAGCTTCGGCAAAGCTGCTACAACTTCGGCGCGGCGGGATTCCAGCCAAGGAGGCAGAACCAGCTTGTGTCCCAGCTCTTCAACAGACTCATCGACGGTCATGCCAGGCGGATCGGTTGCTATTTCAAACAGGATGCCATTTGGCTCGCGATAGTAGATGGAATGGAAGTACTTGCGGTCCATCACCGGCGATACTCCAAGGCCTTGTTCAACCAGCTCCTCTCGCCAGGCGAGCTGCTGTTGATCGTCCGGAGTGCGCCAAGCGATGTGATGAACGGAACCCGCACCCTGGCGCCCGCGCTGCGACAGCGGTGTCGCAATCAGGTCGATGTGCGCGGTAACTGAACCATCATCGATTTCAAAACGCTGGCGGCCATCTTGTTCGCCTGCTGCATGGAACCCCATCGTGTCGGTAAGAAGCTGCACGGTCGCTTCCGGCTTAGCGACTGAGAAGGCGGCCCCATGGATTCCGCGAATGGCGGCTGCAGCGGGGACCGGTCCACCAAGCCAACCGAATCGCGCATCGGGAACAGCCGATTCCACCAGTTCCACCTGCATCCCATCGGAGTCATGCAGCGAAAGAAGCTGCTCGCCAAAGCGCGAAACCGGCCCGGTGAATGGTAGCCCTAAACCGGTGAAGCGCTCGGCCCAGAACGCCAGGCTGCCGGGCGGGACGGAGAACGAAGTGACGGTCATTTGCCCGGCGCCGGCTACTCCACGCGGAACGCCTTTCCAGGGAAAAAACGTGATCAGTGTCCCGGGGCGGCCGGAGCCATCTCCATAGTCGAGGTGATACGTGCCGGGGTCGTCATAATTGACAGTGAGCTTAACCAGTCTTAAACCAAGCACGCCCCGATAGAAATCGAGATTGCGCTGCGGGTCGCCAGCAACGGCCGTGACGTGGTGGATACCAAGAATCTGCTTGCCGTTCATATCGATATTGGATGCAAGTAATCGCCAAACGACTCTCTGCGCTAGGATGGGAAGGATCCCCCATTCATGTCTTTGCGCTTATACAATACCCTCACGCAGCGGGTTGAGCCGTTCTCACCCGCCGACTCCAACACAGTGAGAATGTACACTTGCGGGCCCACGGTTTACAACTATGTACACGTAGGAAACCTCCGGACGTTCACGTTTCAGGACGTCCTGCGGCGATGGCTGAGGACGCGCGGCTACCAGCTCAATCACGTCATGAACATCACCGACGTGGATGACAAAATTATCCGGAACGCGTCGGCTGAGAACAAGAGTCTGGGGGACTATACGGCGAAGTACG
>JBBSHP010001196.1:0-1526 GCA_038232555.1 Bryobacterales bacterium | reverse complement strand
CGGCGTCGCCCACTTCCGTGGTGCTGGCAGCACCGTTTACGGGCTTCAGATCGGCCGTGACGTGGCCTGAGTTCAGCACCTTTTCAATTGCGTCATTCACCGCGCGGGCTTCATCGGTCAATCCGAAGCTGTACTCCAGCAGCGCAGCCACGGACCCGATTGCCCCCAGCGGATTGGCCTTGTTCTGGCCTGCGATATTGGGTGCCGAACCGTGTACCGGCTCATACAATCCAACCCGGGCACCGGACGCTTTCCGGTCACCAATGGAAGCCGAAGGAAGCATCCCGATGGAGCCGGCCAAAACCGCGCCTTCATCACTCAGGATATCGCCAAACATGTTCTCGGTGAGCAACACATCGAATTCCCGGGGATTCAGAATCAACTGCATGGCGCAATTGTCCACTAAGAGGTGGTCCAGGGCAACCTCGGGGAACTCAGCAGCAACCTCAATTACTACTTTGCGCCAAAGCTGTGAAGTTTCCAAAACATTGGACTTATCTACACTAGTTACCTTTCGGCGGCGTTGCCCTGCCAACTGAAATGCCACACGGGCCACACGCTGAATTTCGGCCCGGATATACACCATGGTGTTGACGCCACGCTCCTCACTTCCGGAGCCAGAGATGCCACGCGGAGTCCCATAGTACAAGCCCCCGGTCAGCTCGCGAACAATCACCATATCCGTGCCTTCGATCAGGTGGTTCTTGAGCGGGGATGATTCGAGCAGGGACGCATAGGACCGCACGGGACGAAGGTTGGCATAAACTCCCAGGGCCTGACGGATACCGAGCAGTCCGCGCTCCGGCCGCTGCTCCGGCGCGACGTGGTCGAACTCCGGCAGTCCCACCGCACCCAGAAGTGTGGCATCGGCCTGGAGCGCCAAGCCGGCTGTGGCTGGCGGGAAGGGACTGCCGGTCTTGTGAATCGCGGCCCCACCCAACAGCCCCTCGGTGAGGACCAGGCGATGTCGGAAGCGACTGGCGACTTTGTGCAGTACCTTAACAGCTTCCGCGGTAACCTCATTCCCGATCCCGTCACCCGGCAGAATTAGAACCTTTAGCTGCATCTAGTCTGTGGCTACGACAGCCTTCGCCGCCTCACCGACCGTATCATGTATCAGAATGATGATCTCGTTGTTGGTGAGGCCCTTTTTGCGGTCCGCCAAGGCGGTGAACCGCCCGTAGATCAGATCCAGTTCTTCGCGGCTCAACGCGTATCCCAGGTGCTGGCAGCGGTCGTTCAAAGCATGCCGTCCGCTATGTTTTCCAAGGATCAGCTTGGCCTCCGGCACTCCCACACTCAACGGATTGATAATTTCGTAGGTGGAGCGATCCTTGAGGTATCCGTCCTGATGGATGCCTGCCTCGTGGGCGAAGGCGTTCTCTCCCACAATGGCCTTATTTGGTTGCGGGCCAAAGGTGATCGTTTGGGCGAGCATCTGACTGGTACTGTAGATATGCTCAGTAACGATCTTGGTCTCGAACGGCAGCCGGTCCGGCCTGGTCTTAAACGCCATCACGATCTCT
>JBBSHP010001195.1:0-1532 GCA_038232555.1 Bryobacterales bacterium | reverse complement strand
CCGGAACGTTCGAATTCTCTTATGTCCGAGGCACGACCTTCTATACCCGGCACGGGGACTGGTTTGCCTGGAGCTGCCTGTTATTCGGTGCGGTCTCGCTGTTTTGTTCCCAACTGCCGCATTACAAGCGATGAAACTTGTTAGGCCGGGAGAGCTAGAATTGAGGCAGGTCGAATGGACCCCAACATCACCACAGCCATTGTGAGCGCAGGGGCCACGGCGTTAGTGGCCATCGCCGCGCTGATCCAAAACAGCAAGCGCTTCGAGGACATGGGAAAACGGATCGACCGCGTGGAAAAACAACTGGATACAATCCAATCCGACCTGAAAGAAATTCTTTCGCATCTATGCCTAAATGGCGCAATTTGTTTCTCCTCGGCTCGCTGGTTCCGTTGCTTGCGGCCGATAGCATCCCCAACCCGCTGGTGAAAGACGCGGTTCAGGACCGTTTCATCCCCGCTCCTTTCGACCGGCAGAAGATCGACGGTCTGATCGGGGAGCGCATGCGCGTCAATTTGGAAGGGCGGCTCCTTCACATCGACGAGAAGGGTCTGCTGGAGGGATTCCAACAGCGCCCTGGCAAGCAGGTTTGGATCGGCGAGCACGCCGGCAAATTCCTGCATGCCGCGTCCAATACGTGGCTCTACAGCCATGACGAGCGGCTCAAAACCATCATGGACCGGATGGCTCGGGCCTTGATTGCCGAGCAACTCCCCGACGGCTACCAGGGGACTTACACCGCTGACAAGCGCTGGACGGCTTGGGACGTGTGGGTCCATAAATACCGGTTTCCGGCGAAGTAGTTCTGCGACAGCGGTTTGCCTGGGCAACGAATGTCGGGCGGTCTTCTTCCTCTGTTCACGCTGCGACCATGGACAACGCTATTGCAGCATCGCGTGCCGCGATCAGGCGCGGCTCCGTCAGCGCAGTGGATGAAGTAATGCAATGCCAGATCGTGGGCGCTACCGCGCAGATCAGTGAAGCGTATCTCAATACCGCTGCGGGAAGCCATACTGGCGCAGTTTCCCTTTCGATTCGAGGCTTTCATTCCGATGACAATAGCGAATACATCAACCACTTGGCGGAGACCAAGAATGGGGCGGTGGTGAGGAAACACATGGGCTACGGTCACATTGCAGCACCGCACGCGGAAGCTATCCAACGCTTCTATGAAAAACATTTCAACCCCTACTCGAACTTTCATCGATCGTGCCGCGTACCGGAAGAAATCGTGAACGCGAAAGGGAAGGTCAAGTGAGTGTACCGATCGTGCGGGCTAGTGATTCAAGGAGATTACGTGAGAAAAGCTACAAGATTGACCCGCCGCATTCCAGCACGCAATTCGTGGTCCGCCCATTTATCGGCGCGGCGACCATAAGTACGCTGGATGCTAACGTTCAAGAGCACGAAGATCGCTTCGGCGCTCGCGAGAAGTGACCCGCCTCTGCTTTCCAAAACTGACCCAGGCAGGCTGTAACTGAGCGCATGCCAGACTGGCGGCGTTCCCCAGCCGCAGTTTCAGTTAAAGTATT
>JBBSHP010001194.1:0-1542 GCA_038232555.1 Bryobacterales bacterium | reverse complement strand
TCCGCGGGGGAAAAATACCGATACCTGCGCAGCGCGCGCGGGTTTGTTCTCCTGAGTCAGTTTGAGAGTGGCTGCATAGCGGTCTTCGAGGCGGCGGCGGCGGGTTTGCCACTCCTGCTGCCAAGCCTGCCTTGGGCCATGAAGAGCTATCCTGCTGCGAATGATATCGCGTTCGTCAGCTTGGCGGGACCAGAGAGCATCGCAGCTGCACTCAGCCGTTTTTATGAACGGGCGCATCGCCTTCCAGCCGCTAACTTTCCTCTCCTGAGCTGGCGGGAAGTCAGCCAAAAATATCTGGAGATTTATCAACGACTCCTGGCGCATACATCGGCCCTGTGAAGATCGCGATGCTTATTCCCGACAATCGGGATGAATTTAAGACATACAGTGATCAGGAGCCCCGGTTCGGACCAGCCCCGACCGCTCTGTTGGAAGGCTTCGCGCAGCTGACCGACTGTGAAGTGCACGTCATCTGTTGCACGCATCAGCCTCTCCGGTCACCGATCAAGCTGGCCGCCAACATTTGGTATCACTCTCTGGTCGTGCCCCGGTGGGGATGGCGAGCGGCTTATTTCGGCTGCGTTTGGGCGTTGCGGAGGAAGCTGCGCGAGCTCCAGCCCGACATAGTTCACGGCCAGGGAACGGAGCGTTATTGCGCGCTCGCCGCCGTGTTCTCCGGTTTCCCTAACGTCATCACCATCCACGGAAACATGCGCGCGGTTAGGAAGACACTCCGGGCCGGTCTCTTTTCTTTCCACGGCTCGGCGGCATTCCTAGAGAGGGTTACTTTGCACAGGACCGGCGGTGTAATCTGCTTAACGAGCTACACGGAACAGCAGGTTCGAGGATCGTGCCGGCGCAGGTGGATTGTACCAAACGCTGTAGATAGCAGCTACTTCCGCGTGCCCCACCATCCACGGGAGGCGAGAATCGTATGCATCGGCATCGTTGATAGGCGGAAAAACCAAGTCTCTTTAATCGAGGCATTGGATGCCCCCGCCCCAACTCATAGCTTCACGCTGACTTTCGCCGGAGGCGCCTCGACGGTAGCCGAGTACGGAGCAGAATTCTTGCGGGCCTGCACGGCCCGGGATTGGTGCGAATACGTCGGCGTACTCGACACGAAGCAGATCCAAAATCTTCTTAGTTCAGCAACGGCACTGATTCTTCCTTCGCTGGAGGACAATTGTCCGATGGTGATCTTGGAAGCCATGGCGGCAGGAGTGCCGGTGGCTGCTTCTCGAATTGGAGGGATTCCCGACTTGATCGATGACGAGTTTACGGGATTGATGTTCGATCCCACCAGCGAAGCGAGCATCCGGGCGACGGTGGGGCGATTGCTCGACGATCCAGCCAGTGCGGAAGTGATGGCGGAACGCGCTCGCGCACAAGCTAAGCTCCGCTTCTCCTCATTGAATGTCGCCCAGCGTCATCTCGAGGTTTACCGAGAGTTGTTGGGGAGCAAGAAGTGCCTTGTTCGGCGCTGAGACCTCGGCCAAAGTCATGGCGCGATGAACTTGACGATGGGAGAAAAAATCAAGC
>JBBSHP010001193.1:0-1547 GCA_038232555.1 Bryobacterales bacterium | reverse complement strand
CGTTTGCCATCCGACGCCAGAATAAATGCACCCTTGCGGGTGCCCACCAGCACGCGTACACTGCTCATACCTTAATCCTCCGATGCACTGCTTATTTTACCCGGAGAAAAACTGCTTTCGGCAACTACCTATCATTCATTCAGGAATGGATTCATCACTCGGACTCCGCCCAGTAATGCCCCGTGCTGCAGATCTTCACTGTAGAGGACTGCTGCTTGAGCGATTCGCGCGGCGTGCACGATCATGGCATCCCAGAACGAAATCCGCGTGAGCCGGTGCCAATTCGGCATCAACGGCCAGCTTTCTAGTCGCAGCCGCGAAGTACTCCTGCATCACCTGCAGGGAGATCACCAACAAACGACTCCGCCGATAGTCGGTGATTATTTGAATGGCACGAGCCTGTTTCTGCGGTGAAGGGGCGTCGTCGGCGTAGATGGGAACGTTCGTATCGAAGAACACCGGCCCCTTCATCTCCGCTCATGGAGCTCCTCGCGATTAAATGTCCAGCCCTGGCTATCACCTTGAGCGAGATGCGACAGCTTTTCGAATTCTGCTTCGTTTCTGTTCAAACCGGTCGTCCCGGACAGTTGCTCCAAGTATTCACGGACGAGTTGGTTGACACTCGTACCCATAGCTTCCGCTTGGGGTCGAGCTCGTTCGATTAGCTGATCGTCTATAGAGAGCGTCACATTCATGTACACATTGTGCGTGCACGCAGATTCAGTGTCAACCAACAATTCGTAGATCACGCCGAGCGGCCATGCAGTAAGCTCAACATAAGGACGCCCTCATGCCCGCCACTCCCAAGAACGGCAAGATCTGTTATCTCGAACTGCCCGCCACCGACCTCGCCCGCTCCTCGGACTTCTACCGGCGCGTTTTCAACTGGAACGTCCGGCAGCGCGGCGATGGAAGCACTTCTTTCGACGACACCACTGGGCAAGTAAGCGGCAGTTGGTTACTCGACCGCTCGCCCGCTGCCCATCCTGGCGTTCTGGTGTACATCATGGTCGACAGCGTGGCGGCCACTCTGGAGCTAATCGTCTCCCATGGCGGCACCATCGTGCAGCCCATCGGAGGGGACCCTCCGGAAATCACCGCCAGATTTCTCGATCCCGGCGGCAACGTGATCGGACTCTATCAGGAACACGCCTGACCCCGGTTCCCGCGACTAATCCCCGGCTTTGATCCAATCCTCGTTCAAACGAACGTGCTTGATGGCTTTCCCTTCAGGCACAAAGTAGCTGTACGAGACATGAATAAACCCGTCCTTGGCCTGCATGACGGAGGGATAGTGAAACTGACTGTTGATCTTCTGCGCCGGGTTGCCGTCCAGGTGCCGCTTCCATTTCCAGGTCGCGCCTTCATCCTCGGACAGCGCGGCTACCAGGGAATACCGTCCCTGTTCCAAATCGTTATATACCGCGATCCAGTGGCCGTTGGATAACCGGATCACTTCAATGTTTTTTTTTGTGTTCAATAGCTCGCTATCCTTGTCTGTCTTCAATGTCACGACATCTTCTTTGGAGTATCTGATTTTTTCAATT
>JBBSHP010001192.1:0-1549 GCA_038232555.1 Bryobacterales bacterium | reverse complement strand
GGTCCGCTTGCGCAGGAAGGAATTCATGGTTTCACTGGCCGGCACCGGATACTTTGGAAATTGATAGCCCAGATCCGCCAACGTAAACTGCAAGCGGTCGGATAGCTCGCTCGTATTGGCGATGGCCTCGGGAATGTCCGCAAACAGCCGCTCCATTTGCCGGGCGCTTTTCAAATACCGCTCGGAATTCTTCGACAACAACCGGCCCGCTTCGCGAATTTTCACTTTGTTGCGCACACACGTCAGCACATCCAGTGCTTCACGGGATTGCGAAGTCGCATGCGAGACTCCGTTCGTTGCCAGCAGCGGCAGTTTATGCGTCCGTGCCAGTTGAATCTGGCCCTGATTGTGAGCCTCTTCCAGGCGCGTTTTATGACGCTGCAATTCTATGTAAATATTCCGGGGTCCATAGATTTCGAGAGCCTCCTGGAGCTCTGGCCCGCCTTGTCCCACCAAACAAATCAGGCCCTCGGAGAATTCTCTAAACTCTTCCTTAGTCGCCGCACCCTCGCCCTTTTTCGACCGCAATTTCATGCGTGTGATCAGTCGGCAAAGATTCTGATAGCCGGTCCGGTTCTCCGCCAGAACAGGATAGCGGCAGCCCCCGGCAGACGTAATCTCGGCGCCAATATGGGCCCGCAATCCCAGCTTTTTTGCTGCCAGATGAAATCGTGCAGCGCCGGAAACCCCATCCCGGTCGAGCAGGGCCATCCCAGGCATATTTAGTTCAGCGCAACGGGATGCCAGCTCTTCTGGCAAGGATGCGCCCTCCAGAAAGCTGAATGCTGAGCGGGCATGGAGTTCAATGTAGGCGTCATTCATATTCGCTATTTCTTCGCCTATTGTGCCTTTCCTGAGCCAAAGCGGTCAACCGCTTCTTTGGGGCCTGTTCCCCTTCACGCGTGATATCATACAGCGACCGACATCAACTTAAATTGGTTGCTGGACGACGATCCAAGTGGCCTCTCCTCCTGATCAGCACGGATTCGACGAGCAAGCGACCGACGCGCTGAGCCTGGTTGGGGTCACGATTAAGAATCGCTACGTCCTGGTTAGAGAACTTGGCCGCGGTGGATTTGGCATCACCTACCTGGCTACCGATACAGAAGTCGCGTCGCGCAAAGTAGTCGTGAAGGTGCTGCTCCAGCACCGTTCGCAGGATACCTGGTCCCTTAACAAATTCAGAAGCGAGATGGAAGCCCTCGCGCGCATCGATCACCCTGGCGTGGTTGCCGTGGTCGATTTTGGCCGCCTTGAAAATGATAGGCCGTTCCTGGTGATGCAGTACATCTCAGGCCATTCGCTGCGCACATTGATCCCCGGCGGAGGCATGGCGCTAGCGCAAATAGCCGATATTGTGCGGCAGGCTGGCCGCGCTCTCACGGCCGCCCATGAAGTCGGTGTTTGCCACCGCGATCTTAAGCCTGAGAACATCATGGTTCAGTCCCGTACCGGTGGCGAGGAGCAGGTCCGGCTCATCGACTTCGGCGTTGCGGAGGTGCAGGATTCCGATGTGACTTTGGGTGCGACTAAGATCTCCGGGACCTGG
>JBBSHP010001191.1:0-1553 GCA_038232555.1 Bryobacterales bacterium | reverse complement strand
TCGACATTGCCGCCAAGCACCCAAAACAATCGAATCCTTGTTCAGAACTCTTATTATGCCCAGCCCGGCAAGGCCGATGAGCTCTACCAGCGGCTCTTGGATGCCCGTAATGTTCGCGAAAAGCTGGCTTCGCGCGACCGCGACTCTTGCGTCGAATTGTTATGTCTGGCGATGCATTCGGTACCCGTCCGAGGACAAAAGCGGTCCCGAGGATTTACCGGACGTGGTCTGGGAGTGTGAGTATCCGGATGCAGCGACACGAGAACACGATTTCCAGGCCGTGATAGCCAGCCCTGAGTACAAGGCCGTCCACGAGCGATTCGAGCCTTTGATACGCAAGATGGTGAGATCGACCTATAAGCTAAATGAGCACCGATAGGCCTAAACAATCTCTCCAGCCAACCGCTGGTTGGCCCGATGCCTAGCTTTTAGATGACTTCAACAGTAAACTCCGGAGTAACCTCTGCGGCGTTCATTTTGCGGCTTTACGGCATTGCTTGCGTAGGTGCGGGATCATTCGGGCTCTGGCTCGCATTGACGATGGAACCGGGCACGCACGGCGTCGTCGATTGGAGCCGGCTTTGGCCAGAGGCCACTCTTTCCGTGCTGCTGGGGATCACCGTTTTCCTGCTCCTTCGCTGGTTCGTCTTAGCGTTTTCCCTTGTTTGTGCCGGCGTCAGCATTTGTTACATTGGTTTTACCCTGATGGCAGTTTCGTTTCCGGCGGGATGGTTTAACCTACTTTTCGCTACCCTGCTGATTATTCCTGCATTCCTGACGTCGTACGCATGGCATTCACTGCGATAATACCTGACCGTCTAGTGGCTCGTTAGGTTCATGAGACGGCATCACTTTATCAAGGCGGATTTGCTGCTGATGATACCATTCTCGCTAGGCGTCGCGAGCACCCCCGCGCCATCATCTGCCGCCGTGTTTCAAGAGCTATGGAAGATCGGCCGCGATCAGTTTTCCGATTCGAAGCTGGACGGAGTAGACTGGGAACCGGCCCGCAATCGGTATGCTGGGGGTGCCGCCGCGGCGCAGACAAGTGACCAATTCGCTGATGTCGTAAGCGAGATGCTGTCGGAGCTGCGCAGCTCGCACACGCACTACTACACGCCGAAAACCCCTGAGTAATTCCAGCGTTGCGGCATCTTCTGGTCGCGATGAAGGCGCCGGTCTTCACATTGCGGTGATCGCCGTCGCGCTTGGCATTCTCACCACCACCGCGGACTCTGCCGCGCCAACGCAAGTGCCGGTCTTCGACCAGGTGTGGCAGACGGTAAAGGACAACTTTTTCGACCCAAAGATGAACGGGGTAGATTGGGAGGCAGCCGGCGAGCGCTACAGAAAAGAAGCGGAAGCAGTGGGTTCCCCTGACGCGTTCGCGGCTGTGGTGAATCGGATGTTGTCCGAACTCAAAACGTCTCATACTCGATATTACACGGCGCAGGAACCTGAGAATTTCCAGCTCGCCGGCATCTTTTGTACATTCGCCAGCGAGAATCTCAAGACTTACCTGCGTGGTTGAACAACGCGTTAAGTCGGCATCT
>JBBSHP010001190.1:0-1557 GCA_038232555.1 Bryobacterales bacterium | reverse complement strand
ACGCGAATTCGCTTTGGTGTGGCTTGCGCCCCGAAGGAACCGTTGGTGGGTGGTGGAACGTCAGAGGGAATCGACCCGATCACACCGCCAATCACCCCTGCAGGAACCTGCCCGCCGTCACTCAGCTTAAGCTGGAGCTTAATCGTTGCCTGAGCCTGTGCGGCGCGTGGATCCGATGCGGACTGTTGCGTCTTTGCTCTTTTCGCTTCCAGAGCGCGTTGAACCCACTGATCGGCAATCTCCACGTCGCGCTTGTATTCGGCAGTGGTGTCGTACAAATCGGCACGCTCGCGATAGAACAGGTTTAAGTACGCCATAGCGTCATCGTACGCCGGGTCCAATTTCAGGGCCTGCTCCAGGTGACGCATGCCTTGTTCGACCGTCGTGCCGAAACGCGACCGAAGGTCCGCTCGGGCAGTAGCGTCCGATAGTGGGCCAGGATCCTCGGGCCGCATGCCAAGCTTCTGCCGGGTCTGCATCAGCTCTGGATAAAACTTTGACCAGGCGATTACGCCGAGGCTGTAGTGCGCACTCTTATCATCCGGTTGCGCGGACAAGATCTTCTCGTACCAGGAAGCCGACTCGTCCAAGGAGCGGAGTTTTTCAGCGAGCACAGGATTGCCCATGGCGCGATTGTAATGGAGGCTGGCCAGCGAGTGTATCGCGATTTGATTGTCGGGCTGAACCGCCAAAACGGTCTGAAATTCCCGCTCTGCATTACTGGCGAAATGCAGGTTCTCCGGATTGTCGGCTCCCGGAATGTATTGAGACATGTAAGCCGTTGCCAGATACAGATGTGGCACCGGGTCGGCCGGTGAGGCATTGGCCGCCTGTTGAAACAGCTCGACAGCCTGCGTGTACCTCGCGGTCTTGAATGCCGCAATGCCTTCGTTCATCAAGTTGCGGGGCGTTGTCTGGGCAGTGGCGATGGCCACTACTACGGTCAGCGCGAGCACGAATCTATGCATGCTTGAACTCCTACGTGAGGGTAGACAACGGACGCGCTGCGGAAGTTCCCACCACTCGGCGGATTTCGGCAGGTGGCGGCGCCTCACTTCTCATATAAGATAACCCAGGGTGCAGTTTCCCCCTCAACGGCCTCAAGTCCATGCACTAGTCCGGTGGCGCCTCCGAACTGGAGGCGGCTCGGGCAATCGCCTTTGCCCCACAAATAAAGGTGGACAAGTGCAGGGTATTCGATCAGCGAATGGTGTTCGGCATGAAGGAGAGCACGTCAATGGTTTGGCAAGCGACGGGGTTTGTGGAAGCGGCTGGGCGCGGTTAATGATGATTTTGAAGTCGCCGCGACCGGGGCCGGCGTTAAAAAGAGCCAATCGTTCTAACATCCTGGCGATCGAGAAAGATCTTGAGTTCCTCGAAAGCCTCGGCGCAACGACGTAACGAAACACACTCTTTTTGCCGCTCGGGGCATCCATCGGGACCACAACGGGGGATCGAATCTTTGGCCTGGACAATAGCCGAAGCTGGATATCCGCTTGACTCAGGTAGGCGCAGTAGATAAAATGCGGCGAGATGGAAGAGTACCCGCGGAACCTT
>JBBSHP010001189.1:0-1558 GCA_038232555.1 Bryobacterales bacterium | reverse complement strand
CGAATGTGATTACAGCGATCGCCAGCACGACGGGCACGAAGTACGAGGCCACCACATCGGCAAGACGCTGAATCGGCGCTCGTGTACGCTGCGCTTCGCTAACCAGACGAACGATATTCGACAAAACCGTATCGCTGCCAACGCATTCAGCGCGCATCACAAGCGCGCCTGTTCCATTTACAGTACCTCCGGTGACTTTTGCGCCGGCAGCCTTCTCCACAGGAATCGGTTCTCCCGTGATCATGGATTCATCGATGGAACTGTTTCCATCTGTTACGGTGCCGTCGACCGGCACGCTTTCGCCAGGCCGCACCCGCAGCTTCATACCAACCACTACGCGATCTAGTGCCAAGTCATGTTCGGTGCCGTTCTCCTCGATGACTCGCGCGCTCTTAGGTGCGAGTCCAAGGAGCGACTTCAGCGCGCTGCTGGTCTGGCTTCTGGCGCGGAGCTCAAGCACCTGACCCAGCAGAACCAGCGTCACGATGACAGCAGCGGGTTCAAAGTAGACGGCGAGAGTGCCCGCGGCGCTGCGAAATGACGGCGGAAAGATCGACGGAACAAACGTCGCGATCACACTATAGATGTAAGCTGCGCCAGCACCAAGCGCGATCAGCGTGAACATGTTCAGGCTGCGGTTCACAACCGAAGCCCATCCGCGAGCGAAAAGCGGCCACCCTGCCCAAAGAACCACCGGTGTTGCCAAGGCAAATTCAAGCCACTGAACCAGCTTGCTGTCGGCAAGATGATGGCGCGAGATGCCGGGGATAAAGTCCGCAAGCATAAACAACAAAATCGGCGCACTCAGCCCCAACGCAATCCAGAACCGCCGAGTCATGTCCTGCAACTCCGGATTCCTGGTCTCCAGCGTCACGATCCGCGGCTCTAGAGCCATCCCACAGATCGGACACGATCCAGGCTGGTCTCGAACGATTTCCGGATGCATCGGACAGGTGTATTCGGTTTTGCTCTCCGGCGGAGCCACCGTACTGGGTTCGAGAGCCATGCCACACTTCGGGCAAGATCCCGGACCATTCTTGTGAACATCCGGGTGCATGGGGCAGGTGAAGTCCGCCGCCTCGGCTTCAGGAGATGGCGCAGGACCTTCGGGATTGGCCGGCTGCGAAGAGGCGTTTACATATCGTTCGGGCGCGGCTTGAAATTTATTCAAACAGGACTTACTGCAAAAGAGATACCGCTTGCCCTCGGCCTGATGCTCACCCGCGGCATCCTGCGGATCGACTGTCATTCCACACACGGGATCGACCGTTTCCATAGGCAACCCGTCTTCTTTGGTTGTCGTTGTCTCCGGGAGGTTCATAAATTTTGAGTTTTCATTTGGGCAATTGACGTAAGCGCCGGGGCTAGCCCGGCGCTTCCATCTTGTTGGAGCTACGCTTTTACGTATTGACCGGGATTCTCATCAAACTTGCGTTTGCAACCGGACCCGCAAAAGTAGTAGGTTTTTCCGTTGTACTCACTGGTTCCCGCTGAGTCCTTTGGATCGACCTGCATCCCGCAGACTGGATCTTTTTCCATCGTTCATTTCACCTCCTTT
>JBBSHP010001188.1:0-1562 GCA_038232555.1 Bryobacterales bacterium | reverse complement strand
GATTCTGAGCGCCGCGTTCCGCTATTTCCTTGGAAGCAAGATCCTAGGAACAACAGGCCGCTTGGCTGATGCTACTGGGTAACTGCCGTTTTTAGGATTACGGGTATTCCACCGACGATTCGGCTCGCGAATATCGCGACAACCCTGGGATCCCTCCGAGCCGGGCCTCAGCCGAGTGACGGATCTCCCTCGATCTTTTCCCCGCCGGATACACAGCGAATCGCCCAGGCGGTAATCCACTACAGGTGGGCCGGCCCGTCACGGGAGCCCGAGAAGAGAGCCCAACTCGAATACCTCACGCCGTTGTTTGATACAGGCACAGATCTTGAAAGGATGACCGTCTGGGATCGGGACGTGCCAGTAGCGGCCCGGCTGGAGAACAAGCTTTGGCTAGCGGAGGCTATGGATTGCCACGCAGAGTCAAAAACGTGGGACTCAGAGTGTAATTGACTCCAGCGCCCAGGTTTTGGGTGCGCGCTTCGGAAGCCCCGACGCGCCAATCGATCAGCGGGTACAACGACTTGGCTAGCGCGGTGAAGAAAGGGACCGCCTATCATCTACCGCAGTTGGTTCGACGATAAGCCGGCTAATTCGAAGGTGAAGAATCTATATACTCCGTTAAACAGCAATCAATAAGCTTAGGAACAAGCCTCTGCTGACGCTGGATGGGAAGCGCTGACATCATCCGCCTGAAGCGGTTCCATGTATACGTCTTTCCGGCGCCTGCGCGACCATCCCGCGAAAGCAGCTAACCCGGTTAGCCCGGCAGTGAAAAGCGCTAGAGATCTTGGTTCGGGCACACTGCTTGCTGATACTCGTACCACGAGATCGTTATAATCCCGGTCTGAACAACACGCCAATGAGAAACGAGCGTCGTCCATTGCAATCCAATAGGCCTCGCTGCCGGCCACAGCCGATTCTCTGAAAACCGCGAAGTGCTGGTCACCAGGATCGGTCGGATTCAAGCTGGATTGGGTACGGTACACGGCGAAATCACTGGGTACACGTAGGTAGAATCCATAGCTGGCGCTGGGCGTAAAGAGGGTGGTCGCTCCCGGGCCTTGTGGACCCAGGAAAATGGGGTTCAGTATACCTGGATTCGTCAGGTCATACCACCCAAACTCATTCAGCGCAGCGGCGGTCGTGGATGTAATCTCTAATTTAAATATGGCCTGCTGGACGGGGTTAGTCCGCAGGAAAGAGAAATTAGGTTCCGGATTGGTCCCGACTCCCAGATAAGGAATGGCCCCGGGCGCACCGGGAACGGTGCACGTGCCTCCTAACCCCGTCAGACAGTACCCGATGTTCATGCCCCCGCCGTCGAGCGACTGCGTGTCCCAAAACGGAACTCCATTTTCATTAAGATCGGCTGTAGTCCAGTTTTGAAAGCTGCCGGCAGTAGGTACGATCACATCTGCGGAAGCCGTTCTCAGGATCAGAAACCCCATTGTGATCAGGGTGCACGACTAAAAAGTGACGCACTAAGCGGCTCTCCGGTCTGAGCGACGCTCCCAAAAATCCTGGAATGTTCCGCTCAGTTTGGAGCAGCGAAGAGCAATGAT
>JBBSHP010001187.1:0-1578 GCA_038232555.1 Bryobacterales bacterium | reverse complement strand
GTTTTGCCTTACGTCCTCAAGGTTGGATAATCGCCCCGTTGCAAAGTTATCCAGCCCGACGACTCGTTGCTCACTCCGCAGAAGAGCCTCCAGCAGATTAGAACCGATGAATCCCGCTACACCTGTGATCAGCCAGACGCGACGATCCGGCATCAATTGAGCGATTGTCCCGGTGTATGGGTTCATTTAATAAATCTTGAGAAGCCTTGGTATAGTGACAGGAAAACCTCTGCAGAGTCGTCGATCGAACCATTTCATCATTGCGGAAGCGAACTTGGTGAGGAACTCAACCCAATCCTGATGCTCTGGCCCTGCTCAAAGGCGCCGATATCGGGGCCGGTGCCGGTATAGGCAAGAGCGACGCCCTGCCCGTCCTTCCACGACAACGGCCGATCAAGCGTGATTTGGCCATTCTTCGGATCGATTCCTTTTATCCGCGCACTCTCCTTCTCGCCTTGCAGCTGAATCAGGTCCCCGATCTCGCCTTCTATGCCGAAGCCATCGTAGAAGTAACCGGGATCGCGGACTCGCATTTCATTACTCTTTTCACCCGCACCCGCGGTCGTGGTCAGAAACGCCCCGGCGTCGATCAGAGGACTCTTCTTGTTCAACTGAAAATCGCCGGCCGCGGAATTCACAAAGCCTGGCGGCTGGGTGAGATTATTAACGAAACTCTTTCCAAGGGCTTTCTCTCCATTCCCGGCTGGGATTACCAGTTCTGCGCCGCGCCTCGCGCCCGCTATCTGATGGAAATAGATGACTGCATCTTCGCGGTTGTCGGCGGCATAAAAGTCATTGCTCTTAAAAAGGAAGTTTCCTAGCAACCCGAAGGCAACCACAGCTACCGGTTTCCCGGTCAGCATCTGTTGCCAGCCCCACTTAAAATGCGACTGATAAAGACCCGGAGCGATGATGTTGTTGACGAACCGATTGTCATCAAAAGCAAACTTCTCCGTGAACTGACGCGGCGGATTTGCCTCATTCATCGGGGGCGGATTGAGAATCTTCGCCATGGCATCCTCTCTCGGCAACGTGATGCAGCCCTGATCGTAGCCGAAGAACACATTATTGTAGATTCTATTGTGGGTGACGTATCCCGCTTCGTGGCCCTCACCCCACCAAACACCAGTGCCGTCCGCCTTGATCTTCCAACCGTCCCACGATCCACCCCAGCGTACATTAAGGCCGATCCCGCCTGCTTGCGGGCCTGCTTCATCCGCTGCCATTTGCTTATCAGTAGGATTCGCGAAAATATTGCGGCGGATAATTCCTTTCTGACCCGAGTATTGAATGGCAGAAGGCTGAGCAGCGCGATTCGGTCGAAACGGGTGATAGCCAAATCGATTGTTCTCAAACAAATTGCGTTTCGTGCTGTTGTAACTCGGGATCTCCATGGATGCCGGATTAGCCGGATTGCGCCTGTCCAACTTAACATCGTAAACTTCGATCAATTTTTCTGCTCGGCCCTTAACAAAGAAGGGGTTATCGAAGCTGCAGTGCCTGACGACGTCATCGCTGCTGGCACGAATCGCGAGGAGCGCGTGGGCGGCGGAATTGAAACTACAGTCCTGAACCAGC
>JBBSHP010001186.1:0-1584 GCA_038232555.1 Bryobacterales bacterium | reverse complement strand
GGCGGTGGAGAAATGTTATGCGCGCAAGACCGGGTTCAAGTATCACGTGGACCTGCATTTGGAAGTGGATCCCCAGATGACGGTACACGACTCGCACGCCATCGCGACTCAGACCCGGAACAGGATCCGGGAGAGTTTGGATTGGGTGGCGGACGTGCTGGTGCATGTGGAGCCGCATGCCGAGCGGCATGTTGAGCCGCAACTGACCGCTACAATCGCAGACAGGACGCATGGGAAATCGTGAGATAGCGCGGCTGCTCTATGAAACCGCGGACCTGATGGAGATCGCCGCGGAGGACGGCTTTCGTATTCGCAGCTACCGGAACGCGGCCTCGGCAATCGAGACCTTTCCGGAGAAGGTGATCGATATCGTCTGCCATCCCGACCGCAAGGCTAGCGAGGTTCCGGGGGTCGGAAAAGGAATTGCGGCGATTCTTGAGGAGATTTGCAGACGTGGTTCCTTTGAGAAGCGCGACCAACTGCTGCAACGTTTTCCGCCCAGCGCGCTGGAGCTGCTGAAAATTCAAGGGCTAGGACCTAAGAGCATTGCGCTGCTGTTCGAACATTTCCAGGTGAGCTCGATTGACGACCTGGAACGCATTTGCAAAGAACAGAAGCTGCGCGAGCTGCCCCGCATGGGTGCCAAGCTGGAGGAAAAGGTGCTGCGATCGATTGCGCAATACCGGCAGAGCTCGGGGCGTTTCCTGTTGAGCTTTGGACACCGCGTCGCGTGGGAATTGATCGAATACCTCTCGAAAACGCCGGGGCTGGACCAGATCACGCCGGCAGGAAGTTTACGACGAGGCAAGGACACGATCGGCGATCTGGATCTGATTGCAACGGGCTCCGGGGCAGAGGCGGCGCTCGAAAGCTTTGTGCAGCATCCGAGGGTGCATGAGGTGCTCGGGAAGGGTGCGAACAAGGCCAGTGTGCGGTTTGGTCTGGAGGGACTGCAAGTGGATTTGCGGGCTCTGGCAACGGAGAGCTACGGCGCGGCGATGCAATATTTTACGGGGAGCAAGGAGCATAATGTTCTGCTTCGCAGCCGCGCTTTGAAGTTAGGGCTGACGCTGAACGAGTACGGGCTGTTCCGGCTGGACGACAACACGCGCGTGGCCGGCGAGACGGAGCAGGGCGTGTATGAAGCGCTCGGTTTAGCATGGATCCCGCCTGAGCTGCGCGAGAACTGCGGTGAGATCGAAGCCGCGCTGGAAGGCCGATTGCCGAAGTTGCTGGAGTTGTCCGATATCCGCGGCGACCTGCACATGCACACCACGGAAACGGATGGTCGCGCGACGCTGGAGGAGATGGCGGAAGCGGCGCGGGCGCTTGGATACGAGTACATTGCGATCACAGACCATTCCAAGGCGCTGGTGATGGCCAATGGCATGGATGAGCAGCGCGTGGTCGCTTTCGCGAAGCGGGTACGGGAGTTGAACTATAAGGGACTGGGTATTCGAATCTTTTCGGGCCTGGAGTGCGACATCCTGCGAGACGGATCAATGGATCTGGCGGAAGACGCACTTGCTGAACTGGATGTGGTGGTGGGCAGCGTTCATAGCTTTATGAAGGCGGAGCCGCAGG
>JBBSHP010001185.1:0-1585 GCA_038232555.1 Bryobacterales bacterium | reverse complement strand
ATGGATGGATCTCTTTGCCGGTTTCTGATCTGTATCGCCATCGCCGGTCAATTGGCGCTTAACACCCCTTTGTGCCATGCCATGCAGGCTCCGGCGGTGACCGGCGGCAATCGCAAGGCGCTCGTCATTGGGAACGGCAATTACGTTTCGCTGGGCAAGATATCCACTGCCGCTTCGGATGGAGAACTTGTCTCGGCCGCGCTGAAGAGCGTGGGTTTTGAAGTCACGGAAGCGAACGACCTTGGTGCTCGCGCGCTCAGTAGCGCTGTAGATGCCTTCATCAGTAGAGTCTCCAAGGGTGATATCGCGTTCCTGTACTACTCCGGACTCGCCGTTCAATCCAACCAGGAGAACTACATTCTTCCAATCGACTTTTCGGCGGGAAACGGGGATCTGTTCACAGGTGCGTATTCTGTATCAAGAATCGATGCCGGCCTCTATCAGCGCGGTTCCACGGCTCGCGTATTGATTCTGGACGCATGTCGCGAAATTCCGCCCCTTGTTAGCAAGTTCGATGGGGGCCTGGCGGTCCCGCAATCCGATAACCCGGGTGTTTTGATCTCCCTCTCCGCCCAGCCCGGAAGGACCGAGGTTCCAAACCCGAAAAGTGGCCCAGGGATTTTCGCGGAGCAAATCGCGAAGTTCTTGACCACCCCGGGTCTGTCGATCGAGGAGATTTTCAGCAAAACGCAAGCGGCGGTGGGTGGGGGCCACGGCACGGGCCCAGATACCCATGTATTTCCCACTGGCCATAGGATCATTGCATCTTACATCAATTGAGAAGCATTCTCCCGACGACACGCCTGCCACGCCCGGCCCGCATATCCGTGGTCGATATGACTCGGTGGTGATAGGCTCATTCCAAACTGAAAAAGGCGTAAAGATACCGCCGAAAATTATGGAACGTCTGACTCCCGCATTGGCCGGACAACTGGGTACCTGGCACCTGCGCGAGATTATCGCCGACGGAAAAAAACCTGCAGGGGCTGCGCTGAAGATTGAAGGCATTATTACGGCTTACACCGCCGGAAGCCGGGTTGCCAGATTTGCCGTGGGCTACGGCGTTGGCGTCGCAAAGACAACTGGGCAGGTCCGACTGATCGACGCGGCGACCGGGAAATTGCTTTACGAAGAAACTACCTTTGGAGCGGTGGCCGGCGGAGTTACCGGAGGTCGAGCCGAAGATGTGATGATTTACTTCGCGCAAGCCATTCTCCAAGTTGTGGTGAAGAGCGGTTTACTGTAGAGCCCGGGTGCCCGTGCCAGGGCCGCTCATTCAGTGTCCCACCAAGAGGACACCACACTCGGCTAAAGTCGGCTGATCGAGCGCAATCGGGCTTAACACCATCACGCCAGGGGCCGGATACGGATATTTAGAGAATTTCGGTTCCCCACTTGTCTCAGCTCTTGAAACGCCGAGGATCGACTGTCCTTCAAGTACGTTGGCGGCGTTACAAAAGGAGATCAAACATGTTCCGTTGACGATCTGTCCAAGGGTCGGCAGTTCGATCAAGAATTCATCGTTTTGTGCGTTCGATCGGATTTGCGGTACAAAGCTGAGCACACGTGACCTCGTGGAAATGAT
>JBBSHP010001184.1:0-1586 GCA_038232555.1 Bryobacterales bacterium | reverse complement strand
GTGCGGGAGTTCCGCAACCGATCCAGCGTTTGCTTTTCGGCATCGGTCAGAAAGAGACAGGAATGTCTTGATAGACTCGCCACACGGCAAGCTTATCAGAAAACATAATCATGGATATGTTTAAGTGATACGCTATACTAGTCCGTACTCGCCCGCCGTAGCGACTAAGGCTGCCGTGTCTTTTCCAAAACACGATCCGCCCCACCCGATACCAGCCTGCAGAAAACGCGTTCCGATGCGCGCGTCCAAGCCGATGCCTCTCGCCACTTGGCTAATATCCGCGCCCACTTTTTCCACCAGTTGACCAATTTCATTGATGTAGCTGATCTTCAGCGCCAGGAAGGCGTTGGCTGCGTACTTGATCAGTTCGGCCGAAGCCAGATCGGTCGAAATGAGGGGTACCGCGCCCAAATCCTCGGGGCGGTCCAGAAAGGTAGGAGGTGCAAAGGTTTGATCCAGGATGGGCCGGTACAGGGTATATAAAACTTCTAGCGACCGGGCGTCATCCGACCCGATCACCACGCGATCCGGATACAGGCTGTCGTGCAATGCGCTGCCCTCGCGCAGGAATTCAGGGTTGGACGCAATAGCGAAATGCCCGTCGGCTTTACGGCCGTGCCGCTTCTCATAAGCTTCCCGGACCAGCGAACCTACCCAGTTTCCGCTCCCGATCGGGACGGTGGATTTATTGACCACCACGGTGTAATCGCCATCCCGGTGTTCCCCAATTCCACGGGCCGCTGCACAAAGGTAGCGCAGGTCGGGGCTTCCGTTCGGTGAGGGTGGCGTCCCCACCGCTATAAAGATCACCTCCGCGCCGCTTACTGCGTCGGCGTAATCCGTTCCAAACCGAATATTCGGGCTCGCCGCTTCCAACAATTCAGTGAGGAACGGCTCATAGATCGGAATTTTCCCTTGCCGCAAAGCGGCGATCTTCTTCTCGTCCGAATCCAGGCAAGTTACCTTGTGCCCCAGGAACGAGAGACAAACTCCCGTCGTCAGTCCTACGTAACCTGTTCCAATAATGCAAACGTTCATCATCTTCAATGATGGTGTACAAAGCTATGCTTCGTCAAACCCTAAGGTAATGAGGATCTGGTACTTATCCTGCGTATTTTGTTCGATTCGCTGTCCCCCACGTACAGAGTTCCGTCTTTGGCCAGAAATACCCCATGAGGCCGCGACAGCTTGCATTGGAGCGGGTCCCCGTCAGGGCCGTCGCCACGTTCACCCGTTCCCAGTACCGTTGTGATGATGCCGTCGGGCGTAATCTTCCGGATCGCGTGATTCTCGGTATCCGCGATATAGAGAGTCCCGTCCGGAGCGGATGAAATCCCCTTGGGACCGTTCAGCTTCGCTGTGAGCGCGGGGCCGCCATCACCTGTATAACCCTTTTCACCAGTACCGGCGATTCGCGTACGATCGCCGGTTTGCGCATCCACCCGGTAAACGGCGTTGCCCTCCCTAAGAACGACGTACATGTTACCGGCCAGGTCGAAAGCAAGCGCCCGCGGCCCCTGGAACGGACCGCCGGGATAACTGTCGATTAGGCCCGTAACGAGATTGAGCCGTCGAATGCGGTTATT
>JBBSHP010001183.1:0-1594 GCA_038232555.1 Bryobacterales bacterium | reverse complement strand
CGGCGACTAGTGAAAAGGCTTGATTAACGTGCGGCAGTCGGACAGTCCACGATGCCTTGCCCGTCGCCGCCGCGTAGGAAACGAGATTAAAATCGCCGCCGAAGTTTCCGTACGGTACTGTCGCGAAGAATTGTGACCCATCTGCTGCCAGCGTAAAAGATTGGGCGGGGTCGGTGATTCCCCATAACTCCTCGCCTGTCGTGGCGTCATACGCTGCGATCCCGCCGGCACCGCCGACGTAAACGCGAGCGCCGGCGGGATCCACCGCCAAGCCGGAGATAAAATCCACCTGCGGAGCGGCATGGAACGCGATCCACTGCTGGTCGCCGGTGGAGGCTGAGTAGGCCAGGGTCACAAACCGAGGAGTGTTTCTCCCGAAATCCCCACCCGCGCTGTCTGAGCCGGCGACATAGACTCTGGTTCCGTCCGGACTGACGGCGACGTAAAGCGCCTCTGCGTCGTTGAAGGGCACTTTGTAACTTGCCAGCCAAAGCTCGTGCCCAGAGAGGGCATCATAGGCAATCGTCGTTGCTTCAGAGAAGAATGACCCCTGCTGTTGCTGGTACTGCTGGCCGGTTACATAGACGCGGCTTCCGTCCGGGCTCACAGCGATATTATATGCATAGGAGACAATTCCGGGGCCGCCATGCCGAGCCACCCACAGCCGCGCGCCGCTGTTAGTATCGAATGCGACCGTTGCATACTGCGTGCTTTGAGTTGCATTGTCCCAGCTAAAGCCGGTGACGTAGACGCGTTTGCCCTCAGGGCCAATCGCTTGCGCCCTGACTTGCTCAAACCCGACCGGATACGGGTCGGTACTGTGCCCGTTCGGATTGTCGTAGACGCTCACCCACCGTTCGCAGTGATCATCGTAACCAGGAACGAGACAACCATTGGTGAGAACGTCACCCGGCGGCGAAGCAGAGGGACTCGATATTGGTTCAGCGCTGCAAAGAGTCGCCGCGAGCAGGGCAGCCATCGAAATGAAAAATTGAACGCTCAGTTTGGGAGAAGGCAGGAAGTAAACAGTTCTCGACTGCGGCCTTGGTGGGAACGTGCTGCTACCTGTACGGGCTGTCGTGAACGGATTGAATTTGGTTTTCATCTCTATTTATTCTTAACTATTGAATTCTGCTGCTACACCGCGGTTGGAAAAGCCTAACTGAAAGCTGAAATGACCGGACCGCCATCGCACTATGCAAGGTGCAAGTCGAGCCGCCGCGCTTCTTCAAAATTTCCACACCACATACATTTTTCTTAATATCAGCGTTTTTCCGCCCTCTCCGCAGGTTTCACTGAGCGGTTGGTGTTCTTCCTCCGCGCTGGCTGCCTTCGATGGTTTAAAGTTCCCGTGGCAGCTCGGCGTATGCTCGATTTGGGTAGGCTAAATGTGGCTGAACCAGCAGGAACGGTGAGCGGTTTTGATTGCTGCCAAAAGTAGTCGAACAAGATGCCCATGCACTGAGCGAAAGGAGCATTCCTGATCAGCATGGACGCCACGTGTCCGGTATGTCTCGTGAGGGCGGCAAGCACGATCTCCCGATCAAAGATCACCATCTTGGTGGGCAGTTCGCCATCGTAAACACGAGCCTCT
>JBBSHP010001182.1:0-1602 GCA_038232555.1 Bryobacterales bacterium | reverse complement strand
TGGAATCTGAAGTATCTTTACGGAATCGAGGAAGCTCTCTTCGCGTTTCTAAACGGCCACAAGGACGCCAGACTGTTGGTGATCTGCGACCGCACGCCCGTTTTCCAGCTCTTACGGCCCAGCCAGTGGGAGTTCATGCGTTGGTCGGCCGACAATGAAGTGACCGGCCTGCAGCGGATGCACGTCGGTTTAATGCCGCTTGCCGATACCGAATGGACCAGGGCAAAATGCGGGCTGAAGCTGCTTTGCTACCTCTCCGCGGGCTTGCCCGCCGTGGTTAGTCCCGTGGGCGTCGCGGCGGAGATGTTGCGCCACGGACCTGCCCCAACCGCTTTGGCAGCAGCCACCCGGCAGGAATGGTGCGAACATCTGGAAGCGTTGTATCGCGATCGATCGCTTGCTAAAGCGCTGGGGCAAGCGGGTCGCAAAATGGTGCAGGAACGCTATTCATTGGAGCGCAGCGTCCACTGCCTCGCCCGGATATTCGAGGAGGTAGCCGGTTCGTGATGGACGCCGCGCCGTTTACGTTGGAAGATCGGTCCTGCCCGTGCGGCTGCGAGCGCGACGACGAGCACGTACTAAGCGGAAGTGATCGTCTCCACAATCTGCCTGGAACGTTCTCCGTAGTCAAGTGCCGGCGCTGTGGCTTGCTCCGCACGAACCCGCGCCCTTCACCGGACAGAATGGGGCTCTACTATCCGCCCGATTACGGCCCCTACGTTTCTACTCGTGTGACCGCCAGAAAATGGCCCGGGTGGGACTTCGGGGCCCAGGCGATCCCGCACCTGAAGCCCGGCCATCTCCTCGAGATTGGGTGCGCCTCGGGCTCATTCCTACATCGCATGGCGCAACAGGGATGGTCGGTAGAAGGGATTGAGTTCTCCCCGCAGGCGGCGGCCGCAGCCTCTGCCCTGGGATATCATGTTCAGAGCGGGCCGCTCGAAAAAGCAGCGGCGCCGGCACAGTCGTGCGACCTGGTAGTGGGATGGATGGTGCTGGAACATTTGCACGACCCGGTCGTCAGCTTACGGCAAATTCGGACGTGGACGTGGACGCGTAGCGATAGTTGGCTGGCGATCTCGGTCCCGAATGCGGCGTCTTTCGAATTCCGCGCATTTGGGAGTGCCTGGTTCGCCTTGCACCTTCCGAATCATCTTTTTCACTTCACCCCGGCGACCATCGCGGCTGTATTGCGTGTGGGAGGTTGGCAAGTCCGGCGCATTCTGTTCCAACGCGATCTGAGCAATACAGTCGCTAGCCTCGGCTATAAGCTGAGAGAGCGCGGGCTGCCTTCGGTCTTCACGGAGCCCTTAATCTCATATCCCTGGTGGGGCGGACGCGCGAACATCGCGTTGCTGCCGCTTTCTTATCTACTCAGTCTGCTGGGCCAGACAGGCCGGATGACCGTCTGGGCACAACACGCGGAAGAGGGTGAAGCTTCTTGGTGAGGAGTCCTGCTTATAAAAAGGTTCGTCAGAAAAACTCGTGGGTTGATTCGGGCTCTGGGAGCTTGCCAAGTGAGTGATAGAGAGCGAGTTCGAGGCAGCGGAAGGTCCGGAAGCCGTAGGATTTTCTCATAGTGACTTTGGCTTTGTTGTTCAG
>JBBSHP010001181.1:0-1609 GCA_038232555.1 Bryobacterales bacterium | reverse complement strand
GAACCGCTTCGGGAACGCCGGGCGGAACTCTATTCGCGGACCGCACTTGAGCAATTACGATTTTTCCCTGTTCCGCACCTTTCCGGTTGCCGAGCGGTTCAAGCTGGAATTTCGCGCAGAGTTTTATAACCTGACAAACACTCCGCACTTTTCTAATCCGAGCGGAAACGTGAGTTCGGCGAGTTTCGGCGTGATTACGGGTACGCTGAACGGCTACGGCAACAGGCAATCGCAAATGGCCCTACGGCTGAGGTTTTGAGTGCTGAATTCTAACCCCATGAAGAACTCTGATTCGGACCGTCTTACCAGGCGGACCATCACAGGAGCCGCGCTGGGCGCGATGCTGGTGCCGCGCCATGTACTGGGACAGGGACAACAAGCGCCCAGCGATACGCTTCGGATTGCGGGAATCGGCGTGGGAGGCATGGGCCGCCGCTACATTCAGGGGTGCGCCAGTGAGCGCATCGAAGTGCTCTGCGACGTGGATCAGAGCTTTGCTGCTCCGGTGTTTCGGAAATACCCCGGTGCTCGCGTGTACAGCGACTACCGCGTGATGTTCGAAAAAGAAGACAAGAATATCGATGCGGTCATTGTCGCAACGCCCGACCATAATCACGCCCTCATCACCATGGAAGCGCTGCGGCGCGGCAAGCACGTTTACTGCGCCAAGCCCCTGACCCACACGGTTCACGAAGCGCGCGCGATCCGCGCCGCGGCGGCAAAGGCGAAAGTAGCCACCCAGATGAGCGTGCAGACCTGCGCGAGCGACGCCGCGCTGAGCACGGCGGAAGTACTGCTCTCCGGAGCAATCGGGCCAGTGCGGGAGGTGCATGTCTGGACCCCGCACCCGATCTATCCCGCCGCTCAGATTCGACCGGTGGACGCCCCGTCCGTCCCGTACGGGTTCGATTGGGACCTCTGGATCGGCCCGGCGAAATTCCGGGCGTACAACCCCGCATACCATCCGTGGATCTGGCGTTCCTGGTGGGATTTCGGGTCGGGCACGGTAGGGGATATGTGCTGCCATGCTCTCCACGTGTTCCACCAAGCTCTGGATTTGGGGTCCCCTGTTGCGGTTCAGGCCAGCCGAAGCACAATGTTCGGCGGCTACTTCCACATGGGTGCCGATGGGAAGGAAACTCTTCCTCCGAAGATAGAAACGCCTGAAACAGAGAGTTACTCGAATATCATTACGTGGGATTTTCCGGAGCGAGGCAAACATCCCGCGCTACAGATGATCTGGTATGACGGCGGCATAAAGCCGCACCGGCCCATGGAGCTTGCTCCAGGCACTCCGATGCCGGTGGAGGGCCTTCTCTTCATTGGAGAGAACGGCAAGCTCCTCAGCGGATATTACGGTGGCAACAATCGCCTGTTGCCGGAGAAACGGTTCCGCGACTTTCGTATTCCCGAGAAGACGCTTGCCCGCACCATCGGGCATTACAAAGAATGGGTGCAAGCAGCCAAGAAAGGTGGGCAGACCAGCGTTAACTTTGACTTTGGCGGGCGTATGACGGAAGTGGCCCAGTTGGGAGCCATGGCGGCGCGCTGTGCCCGGCCCTTGCTGTGGGATGCCTCGCAAGCCAAGGTCACCAACGATGCGGAGGCT
>JBBSHP010001180.1:0-1613 GCA_038232555.1 Bryobacterales bacterium | reverse complement strand
CCCGCCACCCGAACCAGGCGAGAGTCCCGACAGCTGGCCCGGCATGACCCCCCCGCCGCCTTGCACCAAAAACTGCATCAGCAACCCGCCAAAATAGAGGAACGCGACGGCCGGACCGCACGCCCAGAGCGGGATGACGGTAATAGCCAGCGCCAAAGCGGATATGATGGCCCGCCGCCGGCCGATGCGATCCGAGAGCAGTCCCCCCAACACTCCGCCAATCAATGCGCCCACCATCGAGAACCCGGATACTAGAGAACGCTGCGCCGGGCTGAAACCCCACTGTCGCTGGAGGAAGGTCGGGTACATGTCCTGAGTGCCGTGCGAGCTCAGGTTCATCATCATCATCAAAAGTGCGAGATAGAGGAACAGCCGCCAGTTCGCCAGCAGGTCGCCGCGTAACCCGGCCCAGCTGTGCTGCTTGGATCGCTCCCAGACCTCGGACTCTTTGACATGGAACCGGACAAACAACGCGAGCAAGGCAGGCAATCCACCCAGGAAAAACAGGGGACGCCAACCCCAACGCTCAAACAGGAAGAAGTAGCATACGGCTGCGAGAAGATTGCCGGCCGCGTAGCCTTGTTGCAGCAAACCGGACAACACGCCGCGCAAACGCACGGGAACTTTCTCCATTGCCAGCGACGCCCCGACACCCCACTCGCCGCCCATACCGATTCCGAAGAGGGCTCGTAAGATCATGAACGTCGTGTAGTTCGGAGCGAAGCCCGTAAGCACTTCGACGATGGAGTAAAACACCAGGTCGATCATCAGGGGCAGACGGCGTCCATAGCGGTCCGCCAGCAGGCCGAAGATGAATGCACCAACCGGGCGGAATGCCAAGGTAACGGTGATGGAGAGTGCTATTTGGCCGTCAGACTTGTGGAAGTCTTTGCCGATCGCGGTGAGACAGAACACGACCAGAAAAAAATCGAATGCATCCAGCATCCAGCCGAGAAAGCCGGCCAGAAGAGCCGCGCGGTGATCGCCCGGGGTGGACGATGACGGCGCGGCCGCTGTTGTTCCCAGTTGCGGGTGATTACGGAGTGGTTCGGATGGTTGTGGAACGGCCATTCCCAAACTGATCCGCACGGCTGTTGATTCCCTTGTAGATGACGGCTACTGCCACATCCCCAATGGGAACATCCTTGGGTATCCTCACGTTGATTTGCCAGAGGCCGATAAAGCCCGGCGCGAGGCCGGAATACAGGACGTCTTCATCCGGAACCGGCCCACTGATGGAATTTATGTAGACCTTCGGTTTCTCATCGGTGGGAATCTGAGTGAGCGCGGCAGGAGACCCATCGAGTGGTGCGCCGCTCACGATGCCCTGACCCGTTCCGAAGAGTTGAATGATAGTGCCGGCCTTGGCGGGATGGCCGCTATCGTTCCTGGTGTTGTCCTGATTCAAAGCTGCAAGCTGACCGGAGCCGGAGCTATCATTCGTGAATAGGCCCGGCGATACAGGATCGATTCGTACCAGGGCGCTCGCCAGCACCTGCCCCGTGGACGCCCGGATAACCTGAATTTCCTGGCCAGTCGAGCCTACTGGCGTACTGGAGGGCACCAGAAAATTGATTTGCCCGGGGGACGCGTAGAGCAACGGCGCCACCACT
>JBBSHP010001179.1:0-1620 GCA_038232555.1 Bryobacterales bacterium | reverse complement strand
GTTTTAGTGGATAGCCGTGCCGCTCAACTCTGAGCAAATTCAGCAACGAGCGTTTTTCGTCAACTTCCTTCTAGGCACCCCGGATAACGTTCAGCGGCTATGCTTTGGCCGCTTGCGTACAACATGGTGCAGCGCAAGCCAAAAATGGTGATGTAAGAGAAATCCCCTGCTGCTATTGCGTTGTACTTGGCTAGGTAATACGTCGTTTGCAGCATGTCTCAACTTGGGTGCTTAGGCGTTTCAACTCATGCGCGGGACAACGTCTACCGGATTTCTGAATCCACATGACCGTTACCTCCCCGGTGCCCGGGCGAGACTCAATGATCCAGTTGCATGTGTTACATACAAGATCTTGTAGGAAAAGCTTCTTCATGCATCAGCTTCACGGTCGCAGCCGCACTCTGAACAGTAAGTCATTCACACCTCTGGCATGCGCTCAAACATGGCCAAACAATCCAAGCTGGGCCTCCTCAAGCACACGCCGCGGAACCATCAAGGAAGCATAGGGCGCGTACTCGATCTCCTGCGTCAGCCACAGTTGCCCTGACCGCTTCGCGCGAGCACGCCGGGTATCGCCTCCCGCTGGAGCGTGTCATGCCGAGCGTGGCATGAAGGGCATAAATCGTAATCAGCTGACCGTTCCGCGGATCATGATAAACATCGGCCGCGTTCGAGTGAGTCTGTCTGGTTCCGCACCGGGCACATCGATGGCCAGCAAGCGCTAACAGCGTCCCACGATAACGCCGCCACTCGGCATCGTAATAGTTCGCAGCTCCGGACGAATCGGTATTAAGCAGTTGTAATTCGCCGCTTTTGAACTTCGGCGCAGGCTGCTGACCGAAGTATCTCAAGCTTGATTCGATTTGGAGTCCCGAGCCGCTCTAGCTGAAGCAGCCGTACTTCGGCGGGTGAGATTTCAACGGGTTCGTCTTTCCGTGTGCGACGGACCAGAACAGCGATTTGGCGGTTTGTTGGATTGCGTCCCTGCTCATGAACGAAATCGGCGATGGCCCGATCGCGTTGCGCACTTCGCTGGCTAAATGTTTCGAGCACTTCTTTGCTAACGCCCTGAATCTCAACTACACGCTCCCCGCTTCCGAATGCGCGATCGATCAGCTCATAGCCAAGATCATTGACGAAGCCGGCCAATGCATTCCGGTAAACCTCTGTGAGGTATGCCACCCCTGAATAGATCGCGGCGGCTTGCAGCGCCTTCCAACGTTCTTCCTCTTGATCGTAGGTGAGGTTCGCTGCGATCAGATGAGAATGCAATTGGGGGTCGAGCTTCCTACTCGTGTCACGGTGGTAGACAGCCAAAATCAGGTTACCGGTTGTTCGATTTTCATCTGCGCCGTTTCGCCGGACCCTTGTGTTCGCAAGCGATTCCATTTCCGCCGCCATGACATTCACAGCGCCTGCGTGAGCATCCAGCAATCGCGGATCGACAATTGCCTGAACTGAAACCGATTTTGGAGCCGATACGGTGAAATCGTAAAGTGATCGCGCTTTACCCGTGCATTTGCCCACTTTGTCAAACCGGTTGGCACTCTGCCGGGGTCTCAGGAATTGTTTTGTGCTGGGATCGAGTCCGTTTCGGACTGCGGTGAACTGCTCTTCCCG
>JBBSHP010001178.1:0-1623 GCA_038232555.1 Bryobacterales bacterium | reverse complement strand
TCTTCCAAAACTGCCCTCCACCACCCGGAGGTTGGCATTCAACGCAATTTGCCGTTCGATGGCTTCCATCAAAGCGCCGGTCTTAGAATCGACAGCGCGTAGTCCTTTCCCGCTGTAAACGGAAATGGAGTCATCGGATTTGGGAACCACGGCGGAAAAGACCGGTATCCCTATCCGATCCAAACCAGTAATGTCCGCTACTCTAGTTATGCCAAAGCGTGCGGCCACCTGGCAGGCTCTCGCGAAGGTATCCTCGGCAGGCACAGACCGGTCCGACCCACGGACATGTTTCCCGACACTCTGAATGCGCATCGGGTAGCGTGCGACTAGTCGCCGCGCGTCCCGATACCCTGTATGATGAAAATCGGTGCACCGGGGGGCTCGTTCGCTCTGATGAAGTCCTCCAGCTGCTTGGCGTCGATTTTTTTGTCGTCGAACAATTCCAAAGCGTCGTCGATCGAAGCCATGCTTTTGAGGAACACGCTCTTCTCATTCTTATTCAATGTCAGATAGAAGTCGGTCAGCTTCTTGAGGTATGCTCGTAAACCCGCTTTGCTCTTGAAGCCTAACTTGAGTAATATCTCTTTCTCATTCATTTACCTTGTACCTCCGAATCAGATTAGTAGAATTCTATCAGTGTTGCTTAGCGGCTAGATTTATGCGCGCGATCAGAGACCGGAATCGTTCCTCTCCGCGCAAGCCATCAAGAAGCGGATCCACAGAAATAAACAGTGTTTCGGAGGACCTCCGCTCATAATCTAGCTCCAGGGCGTGCAGCGCTTCCGCTTTATCGCCCAAGGCTAAGTGGGCGAGCGCCAAATAGTACCCGACCGCAACTTCCGGCTTGGCTACATAGGTGTCCAGAACAGCTCTAGCTTCCTTTTGCCGCTTTGCCCGCCCGTAGCCGGAAGCTAGCAATGGAGTACGCATAGTGAACGCCGGCGGCAGGCGGAGCACCGCGACTAAAGCTTTCTCAGGCATGGCCTTGGCCCAATAGTTCTGTGCCAGTATATCGCCTAAGCTATCTCGCGTGCTTTTTGAGATCGCTTCTATGACTGCGAGCGAATCATCGTAGCGCCGGGCGTAATAGAGCACTGCGGCATGCGCAGCGTTCAACGGCCAAGTGTCCGGTTCAAGGCGCTCCGCCACTGCGACCTCTCTCAAACCTTCATCGAATCGTCCCAGCGCGGCGAGCTCTAAAGCATAACCTTCGTGGGCATCCGCCCAGTTTGGATCCAGTTCAATAGCCCGTTGAAACGTCTTCTCCGCTGCATCCCAGTTATAATCGGCCTGCATCTGAACGAAAGCCAAAGACGTATAGGCTTCGGCCAGCGTCCCGTCGAGTTCCAGGGCCCGCGCGGCTGCGGTTCTCGATTTCTCCAGTGCGCGCGCGGGTGGGGCGTTAAACATACTATCGTGCAAGGCCAACTGCGCGTAGGTGTAGGCGAGCCCGGCATGTGCGGGAGCATAAGACGGGTTGTGGGAGATGGCCTGATCGAAATAGCGAATGGCAGTATCCAGGTCGATAGCAGTCCGCTTGTTCAAGTGAAAGCGGCCCTGCAGGTAATCCCGATAGGACTCCGACCCGGTCGCATACTGCCGTGCCAGCCGCTCCTTCAAAGG
>JBBSHP010001177.1:0-1626 GCA_038232555.1 Bryobacterales bacterium | reverse complement strand
GTAGCCTACCCACGCCGCCAAAAACGCGATACAAAGGCGAATCACAGCCGACCGCATCGACCTAAAATGTTGCGACACTTGGAACGGAATCTTCATTGCAGGACGGAGGACTTGGACAACTGCGTTAGGGCGGCGTTGATCTTCCTAAACACCTCGGGTGGTGATAGGGTGAAGACATGGCTCCGTGGAGCGCGGTAAGCCGTAAGTTGTCTTTGCCGCGCCACTTTTCGGGTTCCCGCGCTTGCCGGTGCCAAGAAATCAGAAATGGTATCAAAATTCCGGCACACGACGTGAGCCACGTGGCGAAAACCCAGCCTTTTCTTCCCGCAAGGACCAAGCGCCAGACGAACTCTCGCCGTAGTGGCACGACAATCGTACCCAAGGCCAGAACGAGAGCAGGCCGAACTGTTCAGTTCGGGTGCTACGACGTGAAGTTGGGCTATTGATACTCTGTTGTCTCCACAATAGGGTTGAGCGTACGTAATCAGTAGCGGGTGATCCCGAATCACCAATTCACGCGAGACATAAGCGCCGCCTGCTCCGCTGCGCTGCCGTCTTCTGCTCCACTCGGCGATGACGATCCCCAGTTTCCATTTGCATCAATCCCATGATCCCCTACGCCCTGTCCGAAAAAATTTCCAGACCCATATGCACCAATGTACCCGCCACCAATAGCCCCCTGAATGAAGCCGTATCGGCCTGCACCAATATAGCCACCGCTTGCCCGAATCGCTCCGAAATTCACATTCGCTGGATCGCCTGGGCCTCCGTTCGTTCGGTCGATTGACGCCGCTACAGCGTTGGTACTCCCCGAATACTCCTGTCCCGCACCGCCAGTTGCCGAGAAGTATCCCATACTGTTGCTAGAATCGAAGTTAACGGCGGGTAAGACGGTACTGTGGTCTGCGATGTCGTCCGTTGCCGGGTCGTAGGTATTACTCCCGTTCGCGTCGTACCAAACTCCACTAGGTGATATTGTTGCCTGCGACGGAGCTGCGCCGTATGGATCTCCTGGAAGACCAGGAACCAGACCGGCCATCGTGCGGCCGATGGCAGTTTGGATGTCGTTCCCGTAACCACCAATAACGCCAAATCCGATCGCAATCTGAGCCGCGGAAGCGATAGCAGCGCTCTGCAGGTCTCCGCGGGGCGCGTTGGCGACACTTGGATAGCCCGCGGCCGCGCCGTAAAGCGCACCGTTGATGGCACCACGTATACTAAAACCCGTACCCATTGGATCGCCCTGATTCACCGGATCACCGGCGCAATACCGAAACAGATTGCTGTCGCCCGCGGCAAAGCCAATCGGATCCGGCTGGATAAACCGGCCGAGGCCCGGATGGTAGGCCCGGTTGCGGTACTCGTAGATGCCGAAGGTGCTCTGGTACTCACGTCCGGTAAACTTGAACCGGTTATTGAAGCTTCCGCCGGTGTAGGTGGTGGTGGGAGCGCCGAACGCATCGTAGCGGTAGCTCTCGATCTTTGTCCCCTCAAAGCCCATCAGATTGGTCACGCTGCCCGCGTGGTCCTGCTGGTAAAAGTAGCCCTGGCCCTTCGAGAGTACCACGTAATCCGTTCGCAGCAGAATTTCATCGATTCCCTTGCCGTACAAGTTCCACCCCGCGC
>JBBSHP010001176.1:0-1626 GCA_038232555.1 Bryobacterales bacterium | reverse complement strand
GTCGCAGTCTCCTAAACGGGATCTGCTGGTTTCGAAGACATGGTTGCAAGCGGTCGCCATTGTTATTTTGATCGGCTTTTTCATCCTGGGGTTTCTCGCTTACCGAACTTATGCGGGCGAAGCGCCGATCCCGGCACGGGTAATCAGTCCCACCGGGCAAGTCCTTTTCACTGGTTCTGACATCCTGGAGGGCCAGCAGGTCTTTCTGCGCAACGGACTGATGGAGTATGGTTCCATCTTTGGCCACGGAGCCTATCTCGGACCGGATTTCACCGCCGACTATTTACGTCGAGCGGCAACCAGTGTTCTTGAATCTCACGGCGGGACGCAATCGGATAGCGCAAGAGGGCAGACCATTCAGGAATTCAAACTGAATCGATACGACCGGGCCACCGACACGCTTACCTTCACCGCCGCACAGTCCATTGCCTTCGGTCAACTTAACGAGTATTACCGGGCGTTCTTTGCGGAGCCCACAACTCGCAATGGACTGCGACCGAGCGCAATCACCGACCCACGCGAGGCGCACCAGTTGACAGCATTTTTCAGCTGGTCCGCATGGGCCGCTGCCGCCCTGCGCCCCGGGCACAATTACTCCTACACCAATAATTGGCCTCCGGAACCGTTGGTTGCTAACACCGTTACGGCGGATGTGGTCGTTTGGAGTGTTCTTTCTCTAATTGCCCTTTGGGGAGGAATTGGCCTACTGTTCGGAGCCTTCGGGCGATGGGACGTTCTGGGATGGCACGGGCGCGAGCGGAACACATTGACGTTCCGACCGCCCGGAGAAGTAGCAGTGACGCCAGCACAACGGGTCACGGCCTGGTTCTTCTTTGTGATGGTCCTGCTGTTCCTGATTCAATCCCTGGTTGGCGGCGCCTCTCAGCACTATCGAGCGGATCTCCAGAACTTTTTCGGTATCGACTTGGCGCGCATTCTGCCGTTTAACCTCGCACGAACCTGGCATCTCCAGTTAGCTATTTTTTGGGTAGCGACCTCATTCCTCGCCGCAGGGATCTTTCTCACGCCTATGCTGGCCGGCCGTGAGCCGAAAATACAGAAATGGCTGGCGATCGGTTTGCTCGCGGCATTGACCGTTGTCGTATTTGGAAGTTTGGCGGGCGAGTTCGCCGGAATCCATGGCTGGATACGGAGAGGTTGGAGCTGGTTCGGCAACCAGGGATTCGAGTACCTGGACCTGGGCCGGTTTTGGCAAATTCTGCTCACGATAGGACTGAGCTTTTGGGTTGTCATGCTGTATGTGGGATTGCGTGGGCGGCTTCGCACGGAACACAAAGGCAACATGCCCTGGCTGTTCTTTTTCTCGGCTCTCTCCATCCCGGCTTTCTATGCCGTGGGACTGCTCGCCAGACCGGAGGCACACTTCACCACCACAGACTTCTGGCGGTTCTGGGTGGTCCATCTGTGGGTGGAAGACTTCCTGGAACTGTTTACAACCATCATGGTGGCGTGTATCTTTGTGCTGCTCGGAGTGGTTGCCGAACGCGTCGCCCTGACGGTGATCTATTTGGATATCCTGCTGTACTCGGCTGGTGGTGTAGTGGGGACCATGCATCACGTGTACTTCTCGGGGACACCTGCCGAGCACATGGCCCTCGGCGCGTT
>JBBSHP010001175.1:0-1636 GCA_038232555.1 Bryobacterales bacterium | reverse complement strand
GCGTTCAACGGATCATCCATGGGCAGCACATCTTCCAGTAACTTCGCCGTCATGCCATAACTCATCAGCGATGCCCACTTGGTTTCCAGGAACAGTAATTCGGGTGTGGTGTACTCCGGCAGTAGTTCCGCCAGAGGGCTGAACGTCAAGTTTTCATGCGTCCGGCACTTGCAGTGATGCAGCCGTGGACTCTTCAACGTCAGGTGACCGAAGACGGTCCGGAGGGAGAGATCGTGATAACCCTTGCTGCGCCGGGGCTGGAGGCAATCGGGACAGGGTCGGAGCGGCGCCAAGCCTTTGGAGATTTGTTGGTGGATTACGATCTGCTGGATATCCTTGAGGATCGCTTTACCCTCCGCTAGAGTCAAGCCCAGCGTCTCCGGCTTCAAATCCTTTCGCTCGATCGATTGGATTTCGCGAGTCTCTTCCCTTCCGTCTTCAGCGATCACTACAACTTGAATCCTGCAGTTCACGACAGCACCTCGCGAGGGATCGCCCGAAGCTGGAGATTCAGCGGGCGCCGCTCGAACCGCTCGGGTTGAAACTCCTGGTAGGCCTTCACTCCCTCGACCGCTTCGCGAAGCTCGTCGAGATCGCCGATGGCTTTGCGATCTCCTCCGCAATCGAGGAGTTGCTGTACCACCTCCGCTATGACGGCCATGTCCTCGAACGGATACCGGTGCCGGTCCAATCGTTCCAAATAATCCCTGGCTCCGCAGCAATTCTCGGGCGGTGCCGATCGCCTCCCGGCAGTACACACCGGAAGCGGACGGCCGGGATGAAAAGGTAGAACCTTCTCCAGCCTCAGATCCAGTTTCCAATCTGCTGTGAAGTCGTATTCATAGCGAAAGCGCTCTCCGCAACGCAGACGGAAACGAGAAAGCGGAACGCGCCGAGCATCTTCATGGAACACCATGCCGCCCTCTTGTGGGATTCCGTAGTCCTTGCCGTGAATGCGAAACCGGTGCAAGGATTCGTTGCTCCAACCAAAAGCTACTTGGAGCGCATAGTGGAGCTCGGCGAGACTTGTTTGGCTGGAAACCAGCAGGCGCCGCCAAACCAATGGACTAACGGCGCAGAGCACGATCCGAAACTGATAGATCTCCGGTGATGATACAGAAAGTTCAGCCATTCGAGCAGGTTACCGTAACGGGCTCGCGGTCCCCTTGCGCCGTCCCCCAGGAATCTTCCGCTCTCCTACTTGCGGTGAATCAGCGTATGCTATTGATTGCGCGTGGAAGATCGTCTACCAATTAAGAGAGGCTCGACATTTTCGGCCAGAATCAGTTCGGTCATTTACGTCCTGTTGTGGGCCATTATCGGAAGCTAACAGGACATTACCTCTGCGCAGAGCGGCTTTCCACTGCAAATGGCGAAGGCTGTTTTCAATATCGATAAGTTGCGCGACCCGCGACGCGCCTGGCAACGTAGGACACGCTTCAATCTACAGTCGCTGCGTTCGGGTCAAGGATTCCCCTTTCAAGAAGTCCGTCATTTTGAACGCCAACTGATGGGGAGTTAGGGAAGAGAGTTGCGGGCAAGCATCGGGCAATCGTATGCTCTCAGACATGAAACGTCTTTGTCCGGTTTTGGCGATCTTCGTTTTACCCGCCTGTATTTTCGCGCAGCAGGCGCG
>JBBSHP010001174.1:0-1649 GCA_038232555.1 Bryobacterales bacterium | reverse complement strand
CGGGTTCCAGACCGGCCATGTAGCCCAGTTCCGTCGTGCAAACTGGCGTGAAGTCTTTCGGGTGCGAAAATAAAATCGCCCAGCCATCGCCGATCCATTCGTGCAATCGAATGGTCCCTTGGGTCGTCTCGGCGGAAAAATCGGGCGCTTCGTCATTAATGCGCAAGGACAAGTTTCACCTCTGCTAAAAAATTGGATTTAGCCTGATTGTACATCCTTAAACGGTATGCCTGCGTAACTCAGGCTGCCGAAACCACCGGCAACTCGATAGTGTGGCCGGAAGCACTCAGACGCGCAGCCCTGGTAAATCGAGTGGGTCCGTCTTCATGGCGACCACCCGTAGTCCGCCCGCGGCTCGCGCACCCAAATCGATATTCACCCGATCGGTCGTTATAATACGGACTGAGTCCGGAGATTAGTCGGTTCTTCGGCATCGTAATCGCGCGGGATCAACGCCCGTTGCAGCCCATCGACCCCTGGAATAGTATGCTTGCACAAGTCATGTCCGCAGAGCCGTTGGACAAGTATCGCCTGCAGCTCAGGTTTGACGATGGTTCTGAAGGCATCGTGGAGATCGCTAAACTGATCCGGTTTGCTGGCGTCTTTGAACAGCTCCGCGATGAGAACTACTTCCGAACTGTCGCGGTCAATCCGGAGTTCGGCACCGTGGTTTGGCCTAACGGGGCTGACCTGGATCCGCTCGTTCTTTGGTCCGAGGTGACCGGCCATCCCATTGCGCTGGAATCCTAACACCCGCCGAGTAACTCCGCTCTACATTACAATTGCGACCTGTTCTAAGCCTGCCAACACGCACAAACCAAACCCAAAGACGAAAACAGGATTCTTCCTGGCGGGATGAAATGTATTATGAAGTAATTGGGAAGCTAATAAGATTCAGAAATGCCACCGCCTAAGTGTGCTGCTCTAGCTCTCGCCGCTATCCGGGCTTCGGGCGTTCCTGTTTCTGATCAGCTTCTCAGCGTGGGTTCGGGTAAGTTTCTGGCTTCTCTGAATGGCTGACATCAATCTCACGCAGGACGAAGCCGACAAGCTGATGGCGATGGGAAAGCGTTCGGTCAATGAAAAGGATGGCTCTTTCCTGATCCCGGTGGCCGTCTCGAAATGCCGCTAACATCTCTGGACAAGCGGGAGAATTTTATTCTCGATGTGACTCGCGCACAAATCAAACTGACGAAAGCCACCTACATGAACCGGGCGCGCGTAGCAATTATTCTTTTACGGCTCGACATTGACGGCCCGCCGCATCGGAATCCCGATGGTGAAGAACTGCCTTGTCCCCATCTGCACATTTATCGAGAAGGTTTCGGCGACAGGTGGGCAGTCCCTGCCCCGGTTGCCGGATATACCAATACGCTGGACCTGTTTGCAACGTTCACGGAGTTCATGCAGCACTGCAATATCACCGAACTGCCACGGATTCGGAAGGGGCTGTTCTCATGACGACCGTCCAGGAAATTGAGAGACTTCTCAACGCCTACCGCATCTGGCTGAAAGATAAAACGACGCTGCGCGAAGTGAACGGTTCTTGGATTGAGATCACGACGCCTTACCTTGACCGGCATAACGACGCTCTGCAAATCTACGCCCGCGCTGAAGACAGCGGCTACGTTCTCACCGACGATAGCTAT
>JBBSHP010001173.1:0-1663 GCA_038232555.1 Bryobacterales bacterium | reverse complement strand
GCTGGAGTGTATCAATCGTGATGTTTTGCTGCATCATCTCGATGCGTTGAAGCGTTGAGGACGAAATCCCGAGCCGGCGCGCGAATTGGCTGAATGTCTGCTTGCCCCGAGCTTGCTTTAGGAATTCTGCCAGTTCTTTTCTGAGCCGATGGCGCACCCGGGCATCCTGCGTCGATCCTTATCCCACGTATGGGATAAGTCTTTACTTCGGACAGGTGTTTTTCGATCATCGGGGGAAAATTTCTTGTGGAATCAAGCGCAGATCAGATCGTCGTCTGTCGCAGTTGCGGCCAGAAGAATCGTCTGCCGCCCGGATCACAATCAGTTGCGCCGAAGTGCGGTCGGTGCAAAAGCGTCCTCAAATCTTCAATTACGGCAAAGGTTCTCCGCATCATAAGTAAGCTTTGGTTATTCCTTTTAGGCCTGTCCGTCTTTGTCGGCGGAGTTGCTATCATCCTCACAGACGGCATCTGGAAGTTCTGGGAGATATTCAATCCATTTAACCTCTGGAATTCAGGACTAATCCTCATCCTGGCACTTCCAGCTCTAGGCGTTCTACGGGTGGCGGAACGATTGGACAAGCGATCACGAAGGCGATGACTCACGAAGAGGCAGAGAAGATCGTTTACGCGTTCATCAATTGTATGGCGGCGTGCGCGCCATACACTCAAGCAAACCTCGCCAACCGGTTGGGATGAAACTGCGACTCGCCATCCGCTCAACGAAGGAACAGGTTGAAGTGGATGCGAAGCCATTTTCCATTCGCATGAAGGAAGGATTCTTTGCCGTCGTCGCGCCGATGTTCGACGATTGGGCTCGAACCGAGAACTTTGACCTACGCACGGCTGACGCTGTCGTTGACTTAGAGGCAGGCTGCTTAGTTATTGCATTTCCGAGCAAGGCGACGCGGGATCAATTCGAAACCTGGCTGCAGGAGGCTAACGCCAAAGCTGAGCACGGATACAAAACGATGTGGCCATGAGCGAGGACTGGAGAACACTGCCGCTATTACGTGGAGGCAATCATCGAGTAACCGCAGAAAAACACGGGAAAAGACAACCTCCGGCGTCCGCGCTCGCTTATCCCCACAGTCCTTCAAATCGAACGGAGGCGGTGCGGGTGTAGGTCATCGTATGTTGAATATTTCTGTGCCCGAGGAAGTCTCCGATTAGCCGCGTATCATGCCCTTTGTTCGCCAGAGCGAACCCGCAGCTGTGGCGGAGCATGTGGGGATGAACGTTCACTGGTAGGCCGGCACGCCGGCCGATCTTAGCGCAGAGGTAGTTGAACGCTTGGCGTGTCATAGGCCCCCTTTCGGACAGGAACAGGAGTGGAGAGTTAGCCATCGCGCACTTCGCCCGGACCCGCAGCCATGCCCGGATGGCTCGGATTTCGTCTCCACCCAGGGGGTGACTAGTACTCAAGCTGCCCTTCTTTCTTTGCACGAATAGACGCGCTGAATTGAGGTCTACTTCGCCCTGTCGAACTCCGACTAGTTCGGATACCCGAAGGCCGTGCCGGAAGGCTAAGAGGGCCAACAGGAAGTCTCGTACGCCATGGCGCCCCTTGCGTGCTGCCGCCAGGAAGGTGGCCATTTCGGACTCGGTTAGGTAGTTTTTTCGGCGCGGGTCAACCGCGCCCGCCGTTTTCTCAATATTGATTG
>JBBSHP010001172.1:0-1676 GCA_038232555.1 Bryobacterales bacterium | reverse complement strand
TGATATCTACGCCCTTGGTATTGAAATCGCGGCGAGCGTTATCCGGGCCGCCCAGTAAAAAGCTCGCGAACGAGTAGCCCGTTGTCGATCTAGCCTGAGGATTGGCTGTTTCCAGGCTGCTGAAGTTGAAGAGCCCTTGACCGTAGGAATAATCTAGGGGATCTTGGAACGTACGGCCTTTATGCCATTCGTACCCCATTTTGAACTCGTGTTTGCCTTTTAACCAAGTCACGCCATCCAGGAACTCATAGGTCCAGTTCTGCTGAGCGCCACGAGTCTTAGGGTTGTTCCCGAAGCCGGTTAAGCTATCTGTGAAGGTGACGATTGGGAATGACTGGTTTTCATTCGTTTCCACGCCTTTTAAGCCCAGCTTATTGGCCCAGTCGAGCAGATGTTGAGGGAGCTGGTCGAAAAGACTTTGGTAGCGGCTCAATCCAAAGGTCGCGTGGTGTAGGAGCGTCGGCGTGAATGTGAAATCGTGGTTCACGCGAGTGATGTCTGGCCGTTCCTTGGAGACATTTCCGGCGGCCAACGGGCCAGGTAATCCGCTTTGACTGAAGTTCGTCTGGCGTTGCCAGCTATACAGACCACTGATGCGGTTGCGTTCTGAGAACTGATGATCCAGCTTCAAGCTGTAGACATTCTTCTGAATGTTCGAAACTGTGGTGGTTGAATAGTTGCTGGACAGCCCCGGACCGGTCGGATCGGGAATGAGAGGCAGTATGGCTTTGGAAACCGAACTGAAGAGTGCGGGTGAAATCATGTTGCCTACAAACGGATCGCGAACTACCTGCCCGTTTACCGTTCTGGTGGTTACAGGATTGAAGATTTGCCGGGCACCGAGTTCACTAAAGTCACCCTGCTTCATCTTCGCCGTCGGCACACTCAGGATCGATGAGGTACCACCGCTATTTTGGCGATATCCGTTGTAGCTGAAAAACCAAAAAGTTCTGTTCCGGCCGTCATACAGTTTCGGAATGAAGATCGGGCCGCCGAGGGCGCTTCCGAACTCATTCTGACGCACCTTGGATTTGAGAAAGGGGGTGCGTTGATTGACAAGCCATCCTGCGGCGTCCAATTTGTCGTTCCGCAAAAAGTCGAAGGCAGTCCCATGGAAACCGTTCGTGCCGGATTTGGTCACGAACACTTCAATGCCGCCCCCGCTCCTGCCATACTCCGCCGAGAAGTTACTGGTAAGAACCTTGAACTCACCATACATCTCGACCGAGCCGATTCCACCATTCGCAGTAAAGGCAACACCGCCGCTTTCGGGGTTGGTATGACTCGCTCCGTCAATCAAAATCTCTTTACTCCGCCGCGGACCGCCGTTGATACTAGTCTCTTGTTGCCCGCCGTTCACGCCAGGAACGTAGTTGATGAAGTTCTCAGGGTTGCGGAAGCCCCCACTGACAAACAAGGGCGCATCCTGCATGAACTTCGGCTGGAATACGGTTCCGGTTTCCGTAGTCTCGGTGTTCAGCATCGGGGGCCGGGCGGACACCTCCACGGTCTGGGTAGTGAGACCGACCGCGAGCGTCAAAGTCATGCTGAAACGGGTTGCGACGGCGATATTGATACCGCTTTGCCGTGTCATTTTAAAGCCTGGCTGCTCGGCTTGCACGGTGTAGCTCCCAATTGGGAGGCTTGGATACTCGAAGTACCCTTCGTTATTGGTC
>JBBSHP010001171.1:0-1689 GCA_038232555.1 Bryobacterales bacterium | reverse complement strand
TATCGGCAACCACGTGATTGTCGGAGTGGGCGGCGATGCGATGGACGTCCCTGGGTTTCTGGAGGCGCGCGACCCTGAGACCGGTGGGCTTCAGTGGCGCTGGAATACAGAGCCGGGCGTAGGGCAACCCGGGGCGGAGACGTGGCCGTATAAGGGCGCCATGGCGCACGGCGGAGGCATGACGTGGCTGCCCGGCACGTATGATCCTGATCTCAATCTGTTGTATTGGGGAACCGGCAACCCAAACCCGGTATTCGCGGGCCAAAGCCGAAAAGGCGCGAATCTATGGACGGCCTCCATCGTCGCTCTCAATCCCGATACAGGCAAGCTTGCATGGTGGTTCCAGGCCTCCCCGCATGACACACACGATTGGGACAATGTCGAAACCCCGGTGCTGCTGGATGTAAACATTGATGGTAAGCCGCGGAAGCTGCTGGCTCAGGGCGCGCGCTGCGGCTGGTTCTTCTTACTCGACCGGACCAACGGCAAAAATCTGGTCTCGAAGCCGTTCGCCGGAACCGGCAATTGGGCGAAGGGCGTGGATGCCAAAGGTCAACCGATTCCAGATCCTGCCAAAGAACCGAAGGTGCATGGATCCATGATCGATATGCCCGGCATGGGCTCGACCAACTGGCCGTCCCCCAGCTACAGTCCACAGACGGAGCTCTTCTACCTCAACACCACGCAAGGCTACGGGTTGACCTATCTCTATGACACTTCCGATCAGCCCGAGGGTTACGGCGGCGGAAGCGGCGGGACGTTCGACCCCCGTTCGGCGCTTCTTGCGATCGATGTTGGTACGGGAAAGATCAAGTGGAAGCACGAGCATGAAACCGGAATAGCCGGAGCCGGCGTAGCGGGAGGAATTCTCACCACTGCCGGGCATCTGCTCTTCACCGGAGATTCCGGTAATCTCGTCGCTTTCGATCCAGCCACCGGAAAAATCGTCTGGCACCAACAACTGACGGCAAGCATGAGCAACGGCCCGTCGACTTGGATGCTTGATGACAAACAATACCTGATCGCAGCCGCAGGTGACACCCTATTCGCTTTCGTTCTGGCCGGAAAGCACTAGCTCAGCAAAACGAAGATCTAATTCACCTGTCGATTTGGCTGTCTTCAACAATGGATGGAGCGGCTGAGCTGAGTTGTATGGTGATTGAATGGTTCGGATTATTTCGATGCGCTATCAGACGGATCTCCGTCCTGCTGGAGTCGAGTTCGGACCAGAGGTACACGGCAGAGAATCAGCGATCCTCCCATGCCGCTGTGCTCCAGATCGGGAGTGCTGAGGAGTTGCGGATCGCGGCGCGAGCAGTCGCACAGCGTAAAGCTGGCTCTCTCAGTGGCGCCGACTGAACTTCGCCATCAATCGAGTTCATCCCGGCTCGTAATCCAAGGTGGAGCGATCAACCTCCCATTCCGATAAATGAGTCGATCATATAGCGCGCCAAGCCGAACGAGTACGTGAACTGCAGACAGACAGCACCCCGCCCAATAACCTTTGCGGCACACCAGCGCATTCTCTTGGACTCTTCGCAAGACGATTGTGCGGAACGCGGAGCGCCCCCAAACCCGTTCCCCAAAATTTCGCTGCTCCATTTCCACTACCTTCTAACGCTTACACTTTTCCTCGCGGTCTCCCTCCCACCACACTGCTACTCCTGAAACCACTGCTGTCCTAAACAG
>JBBSHP010001170.1:0-1697 GCA_038232555.1 Bryobacterales bacterium | reverse complement strand
CATTCGACTGAAACATCGGATGCTCCACCTGCTTGCGTTGGCTGGCCCGTTTACTCTTGGCTACCTTAGGCTCGGACTGGCTGGTGGTTGCCTGCGTTTGCTTTGGATTCGACATCGCGCCTTCCTTTGTTCGGGCAAACGGCCAAGCCGCGCACAGGAAAGTACTCTTTTGATCGGAATCAGTCGGGGGGTTGTGTCCCGGACTGTAACCACTGCTTGGTGCACGGAGCTTGGGACCACGCTTCTAATCGGGTTTCAAAAACACCACTGTCTTTCCGGCCTACTTCCGTTGCCTGAACTCCTTCAGTGTGTGTCAGCAGGTCGGGCCATGCCAAGTTCCTCCCCCGTTTGGCCCCGCCACGCGGGCGCCCCGCTTTTGAGGAACCTCTACTGTGAAGCTGATTTTTGAATGAGTTACGCGGCGGTCTCCAGAGGCACAAGTTTGTATCCGCGCTGCGCGGCCTGTTTTTGGAGCCTTGCCTCGAGTCGCTTCTCGCGCATCGCGTCCCGTTGAGTCCAGAGTGAGGCGTCGTATTCGATCTGCTTGTTCACCATCGTGTAAAAGATGACGGCGATCTTATGCGCGGTAGCGGTCGTGGCGGCTGCGGGTCCCAATTTTGCTTTCATGCGGCGGAGATAGTCACCCAACGGCGTCTGATCGCGATGCAACGAGTGAGCCGCCAATCGAAATAGTGTGCCGGCGCGGTTCTTGGTCCGGCGGGCTCCGCGCCACAGAACCTTTCCTCCACTGATGTCGTTGTCGGGGCACAGTCCAAGCCAGGAGACGAAATGCGCGGCGGTAGGCCATCGAGACATATCCCGCCCTACTTCGCTGAAAAGCATGAAGACCAGCATCATCAGTCCCGGGATCTGGGTGAGGTCCACGCCGAACAGCTTGTACGCCTCGGTGCGCATGTTGAAATCCGCGCTCCCGCTTTTCTTCTTGCGGCGGCGCTGCTTCTGTTTCCGGTCTTCCGGCAATGGCTTTTCGCCGGGATCCACTTTTGGCTCAAAGGCTGCCAACAGCTTCTCGATTTCCCTGTCGCACTCATCGATCAGTTCCCGATGGCTCCGATAGAGCGACAAGCGCTGCTTCAGCGTCAGGATGTGTTCGGCTCGCCAGTTTCCCTCCAGCGATTTCCGGATCGTATCCTCGCTGGCCTTGACACGTGGATCGCGCAGCTTGGCCAGCACGACCGGATCTCGCTCTCCGGCCACGATGGCGTCCAGAACCGCCAATCCTGTCAAGCCCGTGATGTCACTGATGACATGCTGGAACTGCACGTTCATCTGGGTGAGAGCCTTCTGCATGTGCTGGACATGCTGGCTGGCCATGTCGACCAAATCGTTGCGGTGCCGCATGAGCGAACGGACGGCACACACCTCGCCATCCGGGCGGAAGGCCGAATGCAGCAAGCCCATCGAATGCAGATGCTGTATCCACTGGCACTCGTGAAAATCGGTGCGCTTGCCCGGCACGTTCTTCATGTTCCGCGGATTCACCAGGCAGGGTTGAATCCCGTGTTGCTCCAGCACGTCGTAGACAGGAATCCAATATACGCCTGTGGATTCCATCGCCGCCGTCGTGATCCCACAATGGACCAACCATTCCGCCATCTGATGCAGATCTCCGGTGAAGGTCTCGCATTTGCGAACGGGATGGTCATCCCGGTCCGCCGGTACCGCTACGTAGATCT
>JBBSHP010001169.1:0-1698 GCA_038232555.1 Bryobacterales bacterium | reverse complement strand
CAGAGTCTTCGAAAGGTCGCCCCCAAGCATATCCGGGGTCGGAACCGTCTGGAACTTGCTGTTGCCCTGACGACTGCGATTTCCTTCGTAATTGAATAACCAGAAGGAGCGGTTTTTGACATTGTACAGTTTTGGAATCTCTACCGGACCCCCAATCGTAAATCCGAATTGGTTCTGTCGGTACGCCGGCTTGCTTCGCGCGAAATACAATCGTGAATCGAGCTTGTCATTGCGCAAGAACTCGTACATTGTTCCGTGAAATGCATTAGTGCCGGACTTAATCATGACGTTGATGTTCGCCCCGGCGGCTGCTCCATACTGAGCACTGGTGTTGGTTTGAATCCTGAACTCCTGGATGGCATCGATGGATGGGTGAATGGCCGCAGTTTTGAAGAACGTGCCGTTATTGAACATGCCGTCCAGTGAGTAATAGGTGTTGTCGCTACGGTCTCCGGCAACGGCGAAGGTTTCACCCTGAATGGTTTCCGCACCGGCGCTGGTGCCACGGACCGCTCCCGGCGTAAGGCGCGTCAAATTGTTGAAATTCCGGCCATTTAGAGGCAGTTCAACAACTTGCGCGTTCTCAATCACAGTACCGACACTGCTGTCGTCGGTTTGCAGCAACACCGCTTCCGCGGTGACCTGGACCTGTTCGGTCACTTGACCCACAGTAAGACGAAAATTGAGCGAGACGGAGGCGCCCACATCCAGTTTGATATTGCTCTGCAACTGCTTCTGAAAACTCGTGGCGATGACTTCGATCGAATATGTACCGGGCACGAGGGACCGAGCTGCAAAGTTGCCCTGATTGTCCGTCGTAGCCTCTCGGACCACCCCGGTGCCGGTGTTCGTCACCCTTACATTGGCTCCCGGCACGGCCGAAGTCTGCGGATCGGTAACTGTGCCGGAAATCGTTCCCAGTTCGGTGGCTTGGCCAGCTAATCGGGAGGGATTAAAAGCGGAATAGAGTAATATTGTTACTCCAAGAAACAAGGAAAAGGTTGCCCGTTCACGACTGAGTTTCAAGTTAACCTCCGTGGTTATCCCAAGATAAACAGCAGAGTACCACCAACCAAACACGAGAGCAAGGGGCTGGTGCGAATTTCTTTAATTGGCGCTAAAATAAAGCGGACTCATGTCAAAGAGTGTTCGATTGTGCGCAGTCATGCTTATCTGCAGCCTTGTGGATCGCGCTCAGACTACCGACAACCTGTATGAAAAAGCAAGCCAGTTCTTCCAGGAACGCAACCTGACGGCAGCTCGGAGAGAATTCTCTCGATTGGTTGAGACCGCTCCTCCCGCGCTCAAATCACGTTATTTTTTGGGCCGTATTGCGCTTCTTGAATCCAAACCCGCTGAAGCGGTGAACTGGCTGGAGCCGCTGGCGGCCAGCGACCCTCCTGTTTTCGACGCGGTTGCCCAACTTGGCAAGGCATATCTTGATTTGGGAGATCTTCAAAACGCTCGAGCCTTGACAGAGCGCGCAATCAGCCAAGCGGAGTGGGACGGCGCCCTGCATTACCGGCTCGGGCGAATCTATCAGCAAATGGATCTGGCCGAAAACGCCCGCCAGGAATTTACGCAAAGCGTGCGCTTGAAAACGGAGGATCGCGAGTCGGTGCAGCTCCTACTCGAATGTTCGCGGCATATTGCGAGCGGCGAACAGGCCGAGGCTTTACGAGTCCGCAACTTGCTGCT
>JBBSHP010001168.1:0-1698 GCA_038232555.1 Bryobacterales bacterium | reverse complement strand
CGACAATATCGATAGGCAATCCGGTCTGCGTCGTCAGGATCGCGCCGAGCTGCCAATCCTTGACGAGGTATCGCGCGAAGCCCGAAGAACCATGTGAGCCGGGCAGCGGCAGCGTCCACAAACCGCTTAGTACAAATCGATGCCTACGGTCGAAATCGGACGCGCCCCGATTTGCAAGGTTGTTCAACTGATTGCCGAGAATCGAACTTGTCTCACCTACTCCGCCGGGATTCACGACGCCGCCCACACCCGCCCCTCCCCCCTGGCCCGAGGCGTTATCGATGGACTTCGCCCAGGTATAGGAGGCCAGGAATTGCAAACCGTGCGCGTACCGTTTGGTCAAGCTCGCCTGTAGCGAATGATAAACCGATTGGGCGGTCGACTGATTCTGGAAAAAGTTGTTGATGCCCACTCCCGAATACGGTACGCGCAGAGCCGCATTCGCGGGAGTGTTGGTCGTGATGACTACTCCAGTAACATCATTGGTCACGGGGCGCCCTGCGCTAACCAGGCGGGCCTGGTTGATCGCGACCTGGCGGAACAGGCTGACTCCGCGGGAGCCGACGTAGCCTACTTCCAGTAACAGATCCGGTCTCAGCGCGTACTGTACGTTTAAGTTGAACTGCTGAATGTAAGGCGTCCGTAGATTCCGATCAAACAGCGTACCGGAGAGATTGACTCCCGGGACGAGCGTCGGGAAAGCGCTGGACGGTGGGGCTGCGAAAAAAGGATCAGCCAGGGGAGCCCCCACGCGCGCACCGAAGACGTAGGTTGGCGGAGCGATCACGTTAAGAGTGATGTACTGGAACGATGTGCGCGAATAGTAAATGCCGTAGCCGCCCCGCACCACCACTTTGCCGTTGTTGCCAGGGGCGTAGGCAAAGCCAAAACGCGGAGCGAAGTTATTTGGGTCGATGCTCTTCAAAACTCGTTTGTCTACCTTCGGAACGCCGGCTTGTTCGTACTGCTGGATCACGTTGCCTGCCTGGACGTAACCCCCGATGGGAGGGCCAATCGGAACACCTCCGGCCGAGAGCGGTCGCGGCTGGTACAGGCCCGGATCGAAGGTCGAAATGCGGCCTCGGGTATCGTAGGGCGGCAGATCCAATTCATATCGCAGCCCAATGTTTAACGTCAGGTGCGGTGTCACTTTCCAATCGTCCTGCCCGAAGAAGTTGTAATCCAAGGCCCGGAGGCTGCGATTGCCCACACCACTGCGGAAAACGGATACGGACGTATTGCCTAATAAGAAATCGTTGAACGAGGGAAAGTCGAGTTGCCCGCGTGTAAAGAAGTTCAGGACGTAGTTGTTCTCGCTATAGCGGCCCTCGAAGCCGGTGCGAAAAGTGTGTTTGCCGTGCACAATGGAAACGGTGTCCGCCAGCGTGGTGGAAGGCGACACGGCTTTGACATCGATGGTGGCCGATGTTCCGGTCACAAACCCGCCACCCAAGGGATTGACGCGAATCAAGGGCAAACCCGGAAATGATCCCGCATTCACGCGCTTAATGCCGATGTCGGAATCCTTTACGGGCTCTTGCGGAAAGGCGTCGACTCGCAGGAAATTGTAGCCCGCGCGCAGCTCATTAACGATGTTGGGCGAGAAGGTGTAAGTGTGAGTGAGACTTACTAGTATAGCGTATCACTTAAACATATCCATGTGATTATGTTTTCTGATAAGCTTGCCGTGTGGCGAGT
>JBBSHP010001167.1:0-1709 GCA_038232555.1 Bryobacterales bacterium | reverse complement strand
TGGTCCGAAGCGAGCCGGCTCGACTTCCGGACCGAAGCATTCAACCTGACCAATCAGACCAACTTCCAGGCTGCCAACAGTAATATCAGCAGCGGCAGCTTTGGATCGATCACCTCGACTTACCCGGCCCGCCAGATCCAGTTTGCGCTGAAGGTGATCTTCTAATTCCGCGGTAATAGGCCTCGAGCTTTGCAAGAGGTATTTCCAAGAAGTTCGTAATTAGCTATAAAGTACTGAGGACTTCAGCCCTGTAATAAATGGGAAGAACGGGTGTTCTTTCCGCTGCTGAATGCATGTGATACTCGGACAGCTAGTTATGAGATTCCTGTTTTTCAGCATTCTGTTCGGAGCCGCTCTGCTGTCCGCGGCGCCCATGTATTCTGTCGTAGACCTGGGTTCTTTCGGCGGCAGCAGTTCGGTTTCGTATCACATCAACAACGCGGGCGTAGTGGTGGGCTGGTCGCAAACGGCGGTGAATAACAACCACGCGTTCTCCGCATCCGCAGGTTCTCCGCAGGATCTTAATCAGGCTGCCTCATCGGATTCTTTCGCGTATGGTAACAACGGTTCGGGTGAAACCGTGGGTACCTCTTACATCAATGGGCAGGCGCACGGAACGTTATGGAGCGGCTCGGGAGTCACGGATCTGGGGGCCGGGACTTCCGCCATGTCGATCAATGTGACGGGCCAGGTGGCCGGCGGCAACGGGCACGCCTTTGTCTATAGCAACGGAAAATTCACCGATCTCGGCACGCTGACGGGCGGGGACTGGAGTCAAGGCTACGGCATCAACGACAACGGAATGGTGGCTGGCTACGGCTCCACCGGAAATGGGTTCCGCGCATTCACCTGGACGGCCGGCACCGGCCTCAGCACGCTGGGAACTCTGGGCGGCAACAGCAGCTATGCGATGGGTATCAATAACCTCGGGCAGGTGGCCGGGCATTCGGTTGCGGCGGACGGTTTTATGCATGCTTTTATCGCGAACAATGGCAGTCTTACGGACCTTGGGAGGGCCGGGAGCAACAGCTTCGCGTACGGCATCAATAACGGAGGCGCCGTAGTGGGCTACAATTCGGGGGGAGCATTCCTCTTCAACGGAACGCTGCTCAACCTGAATGCTTTGGTCAGCCCGAACTCCGGATGGTTGTTGCAGGAAGCTTACGGGATCAATGACAGCGGCAAGATCGTGGGCACGGGCGTGTTCCAAGGCCAAAACCGCGCATTTGAGCTCGATCCGCTTGCCCTTGGGCTGGCGGCGCCGGACACGGCACCGGTCCCTGAACCCGGGACTCTGGCTTTGCTAGGGCTGGGGCTGCTTTCGATTGCGATAAGGCAATGCGCTAAAGCGAAGACGCGCTAGAGGTAGGGCAAAACGTAATCCTTAAACTGCTCTCGCAGCTCTCTCTTGTTGAACTTGCCGACGCTGGTTTTGGGTACGGCTTCTATAAATACGACATCGTCCGGGAGCCACCATTTTGCCACGCGGCCGCTCAGGAACTGGAGAATCTCTTGCTTCGAGATCTCATTCTTAAACTGGGGTAAGGGGGCGATGCAGGCTAAGGGACGCTCCTGCCACTTCGGATGGAAAGCTGCAATTACGGCCGCTTCCATCACTTTGGGATGGGCCATGATCGCGTTCTCCAGATCTACGCTGGAGATCCATTCGCCGCCGCTCTTGACCAGGTCTTTGGTGCGGTCCATGATCT
>JBBSHP010001166.1:0-1719 GCA_038232555.1 Bryobacterales bacterium | reverse complement strand
CTGGTTCAAATATTGTGGTAAGCGAAGACGGCTTCTTCGTCGATAAGCAGCAGGGGAGGATCGTTCACATGATACGGCTTGAACGTCAGCTGGGTAGACAAGACTGGTCGTACTCTTTCTACATTTTCCGTCCCGCTGGTCGAATCGAAGAAACATCTGCCCGTCGTCTATCGCCGGCTGATGTGGCAAAGCTCGACAGTCCCGACGGTGCCGAAACTCTCGGCTGGGGCGAACGAATTACACCACATATCGAGAAGGTGCTTATTGCTGAGTACCTCAGAGATCCCTCCGTGGCCTGGCGTCCGTTCAATACGTCTTTCGCTGTCTCTCAGCAGTACGATGATCCGGCCGTCCAGGATGCGATCCGCTCCGTCGCCGGAACGCCATTCAGCCATGCCCAGGAAAAACTTCAGCAACTGCTAGCCACAAGCACCCCTGCCGCACTTGCGGCACGGCGAAACGTGACAAGTGCCAAGGCGGTAAACCCGACAAGTATTACGAGGGCAACTGATGCTCCACCCGTCGCCAGGAAGCGATTGATCCTCTCTAGTATAATGCTCGTGCTACTGGCTGGTGTGCTATTGGCGTTCACGTTGCGGCGACGGAATCAACGGTAACCAAGGAATGGCTGGATCTGTCTGGATTGGTCCTCGCGCGTGCAAAGCTACTTTATTTGGGTGGTTCACAATGAGTATGAACCAGGTGGCCTCGTGACCCGAAAACGAGGCTATCAACTCATCAGATGGTCTGTGTCTTGATTTGCCTCACCTGGATAACTGCCGTTGGCCAAGCGCAGAATTCGGAAAGCGTGAAGGAACCTGTGCGTGACTTTCTGGACTCGATGTACCGCAAACCAGATGATGACGTTTTCGTCTTAGGGGTTGACCTCAACTTGGACGGAAAGAAGAAGTCCTTATTACCTTAAGTTATAATAGCAATGGAAAGGCGGGAAATATTTGGATGCCATATATTCTTGTGGCCGACGGATACCGACGCTGCTCCGATCAGCTTCTCACGTTTGATTTTGCGTGCGGCATTTATTGGCAAGTGCTCTGCGCTTCAGGGATATGGACTGATTGTCTATTACCCTGCAGGCGGCGGAAGGTGGCAGCATCACCGGATACACATTCGATGGGCTACGATTTCATGACATGCGAAACGTCGCAATTGAACCAACAGGTAAAGACGGAGACCTGTTCGCGCGCTACTTCACAAAGCCTAACAAGTTGAAACCAGGTATCGTTCTGCACGATTATTTGCCCACATCTATTTATCGGACTAACAGCTAGTGCGCGCGAGCGAACTGCTCCAATCCATCCAGCAGAATCGCCCACTCGGGACGGCTCCCGCGAAGTCGAGGAGCAGATCAAGCAGGACCTGAAGGTCACCATCCGTTGTATCCCGTTCGCCGAGGCGCCGGAGGCCGGCACCTGCGTCTTCACCGGCCGCCCGAGCCCGCAGCGGATAGTCTGGGCGAAGTCCTACTAAAGCAGTATCCCGGTGGCACAAGCTGCCAGCGCAAGCGTCCTCCTCGCGATCTTCTCCTGCCGAGTGTGCTTGGAAGCGAGCGTGCCCCTCATCCCGGAGGGATGCTCGGAAATTAGCCGGTGGCGCCAGCCACCGGGTCTTCGCCCCCCAGCGGCCACGCCCCGGCAGGGGCAGCGGAATCAGAACACATACCGCGCTCATCAAACTCGATCCGGCTGCGTTGCGGCAGGG
>JBBSHP010001165.1:0-1733 GCA_038232555.1 Bryobacterales bacterium | reverse complement strand
GGTCATCTCCATTGAGGATGCAAAAACGCGGGAGGATGCAAAAACTCCCGATCATTCAAAAACGCGCGAGGTTTGAGCCGCTCGCGCCCCTGAGACGCTGATCCCCTAACCCGTACTCTCCTGGACCCAGGACAGCAGTGCGCTCCTGATGACCAAAAAGCTGACGGGCAGTTCGCTACGCCCCACCGGGTACCACGGAACTCTGGCTGGTCCCCGTATCCGGCGGCAGTCCTCGCAAACTCCAGATCGACATGAGTGACTGGGACCCTCTTGAGCGGAGTCGGTCCGCGCCTCAGTCCCGACGGCCGCCACATCGCGTACATGGCCGGCCATCACTCCATGGGAGTCTGGGCCCTCGAAGGCTTTCTCCCGAAGAGCCTGGCCAAGCGGTAGGACTGTCCCTCCGCGAGATTCCCCGCACCGCCCCCTTCATGCACGACGGCAGCCTCGCCACTCTCGAAGACGTCATCGAATACTATGATCGCGGCGGCAACCGGAATCCGCACCTCGATGCGGAGCTGCATCCTTTGCGCCTCACCCGCGACGAGAAGACCGCGCTCATCGCCTTTCTCGGATCCCTTACGGGCGTGCTCGCCAACTTTTCAAATGAATAGATCCACCGGCACCCTGAAAAATCCCGCCAGCTTCTTTGCCTGATTCTTGCTGACCTCTCTCTTCCCGGAAAGAAGCTCGGAAGTCCGGCTCCGTGAACCGAGCACTAGCCATAGATCGCTTGCCTTCATCCCGCGCTGTTCCAGAAGAAAGGCCACCATCTGGTTAGGTTCGCTCTTCGGCAATGGATCGTGCTTCTCTTCGAAATCGTGGATGAGATCGACCAGCAGCTCCAGTAGCGCATCCTCCTCCGGGGTGAGATGATCCTCACCTTTGGACATAAGCTTATCCACGATGGCCAACATGCGCAGATTCTCATCCGGGGTCTTTATGACGGTCGGCACAGTTCGCGCCAGGAGTCGCCCGTAAGCTTTGACATCCAGTTCGGTGTTGCTATTCATAGCTCCCAAATTCCTTTGTCGTACTCCTTGTGAGTCAGGATTTGCTTAATGTAGACGACTTTGCGGCGGTAGTGCACAAACGCGATCAACCGGAACTTGTTCCCGGCGATATTGAAGACCGTCAGGCCACCCACGAAATCGGCGCTGTTGAATGTCCGCCGGACATCGGCTGGCGTTCGCCAGTCCAGGGCTTCCGTCGCGTTGGCCCAATGCAGAAGCGGTTGGAGAGCGTCTTGGTGAGCTGCCGCGAACTCTCGAATTGCCCTCCTGCTGATCACTCTCAATCTACAAGTTCCCGTAACGGGAACCGATTGTCAAGAGTCGGAAGCAGCGGCGAGCCGCGAAAATGCGCAGCAGTCCACGGGCCCGCGCTCGCCCGAAGGTAAAAAGCGCTGCAGCCTCAATGCCCGGGCGTGATCCACTGTCCACCCAACATCACTCCAGCAAATGCCCCATCTTCTGCTTCTTCGTTCTCAAGTACCCGCGGGTCGCTTCATGGGCCGGCACTAAACACGGTATCCGTTCCACCACTTCGATCCCCGCCCTTTCCAGCGCACTGATCTTCTCTGGATTGTTCGATAGCAGCCGCACCCGGCTGACGCCCAGGTAGTGCAGGATCGCCGCCGGCATCTGGTAATCGCGCAGGTCCGCCTTGAAGCCCAGCCGCTCGTTCGCCTCCACCGTGTCCGCGCCCTGATCCTGCAACTCGTAAATCCGGCT
>JBBSHP010001164.1:0-1735 GCA_038232555.1 Bryobacterales bacterium | reverse complement strand
GTCAAGACCGACTAATCACTGGAGCTGTTGTCAAGCCCGAATACAAGCTTGGTTCCAGGTTTTCGTGCTCACGTCAGTGGTGACGTTGGCGTCTCTGTAATCGGAGACGGTAACGATCCCGTTTTAGGAGAGTGCCTGTTCTGCACAACCTGGGCCGCCCCCTCGGCATCTCAAATCGAGGTGATCATTGTGTCCAATGAAGCGAACGTCCAAGCGGTCCGGCAAAGCGGAGTTCCTCCCAGTTCTGAAGCCGAACGCGGCCGGAGTAGACATTGGAGCGACGGAAATTTACGTTGCCGTTCCCGCCGATCGAGATGCGGAGCCGGTACGTTGCTTTCCGACCTTTACCGAGGATCTGCACCGGCTCGCCGATTGGTTGCAGCGCTGCGGTGTTGAAAGCATTGCGATGGAATCCACGGGTGTCTATTGAATTCCACTGTTTCAGATCCTGGAGGCGCGTGGATTGGAGGTGTGCCTGGTGAACGCGCGATACTTCCAAAACGTCCCAGGCCGAAAGACCGACGTTTCCGATTGCCAATGGTTACAGTATTTGCACTCTGTGGGTTTGCTGCGGGGCTCTTTTCGACCCACCCAGGAAGTCTGCACTTTACGGACGTTGCTGCGCCATCGAGACAATCTGATCCAGTTGGCGGCCACCCATGTTCTCCACATGCACAAGGCGCTGGACCAGATGAATCTCCAGATCCATCATGTCATCAGTGACATCACCGGACTGACCGGCCTCGCGATTGTGGACGCGATTTTGGCAGGAGAGAGGGACGGGAAAGCATTAGCGCAGTTACGAGACGGCAGGATTAAGGCTTCCGAGGAAACCATTATCAAGTCCCTGGTGGGCGACTACCGAAGTGAGCACCTGTTCACGCTCGATCAGTCCTTGACAGCTTACCGGTATTACCAGAAGTTGATTTCCGCCGCCGACGTTGAGATCGAAAAGCATCTCAAGCGTTTCGATGCCCAAGTGGACGTGAACGTCAAACCGTTAGCCCCACCGAAGGTGCGCCGTAGAAAGCTCTTCAACAACGAGCCCAGCTTTGATCTAAGGGGACACCTGTACCGCATTTTCGGCATCGATCTCACAGCGGTTCCGGGCATTAGCGTTTTGACGGCACACACCTTCCTGGCCGAAATCGGTCCCGATCTGTCCAAGTTCCGTAGTGCGTCGGCTTTCGCATCCTGGCTCGGGCTGTGTCCTCACAACGATATCAGCGGAGGAAAGGTGCTTGCGGCAAAGACACGCAGAGTGAATAACCGGGCCACTCTCGCATTCCGCATGGCCGCGAACTCTTTGCATCAGAGCAAATCGTGGTTAGGCGACTTCTTCCGCCGCATGCGGACCAAACTGGGAGCGCCCAAAGCCATTACAGCAGCAGCCCACAAGCTCGCTCGAATCGTTTTCCACATGCTGACTGCTCGCCAACCCTATGACGAAACCATATTCTCCGTACGAGAACAACAATCTCGTACCCGAGCTGAAGCGAAGCTGCGCGTTCAGGTCAAGGCTCTCGGGTTTCACCTCGTTGTAGCGACCGATCTGTTCGGCGTATCGGGACGGAGGATGCTGAAGGCCATCATCGAAGATAAAGCACGACGCGGGGTGGATCGCGGATTACGCCCGCAGCAGTTTGCGTTCGAAGAAGAAAGAGTTGGAACTGGCCTTGGACGGAAGCTTTACGGGCAACCAGCGCTGGCTGCTGGATAAGGAACTGAAGCATCT
>JBBSHP010001163.1:0-1745 GCA_038232555.1 Bryobacterales bacterium | reverse complement strand
CTGGCCTATGAGTGGCGTATTCCGCCGACCTTTGCGGTTATCGGCAACTCCCGCACCGCCATGAGCGACGAGCAGTTTCGCGAGAAGATGCGGGAGTCGGTGGCCCACTTCCTGGAAGACAGTCCCTTTGAAGCCGACTTGTGGGAGAGCTTCGCCAAAAATCTCTTCTACCTTACCGGCGATTTGAATGAGCCCGAACTCTATAAAAGCATGGCCGATAAGCTCCGGGAGCTGCAGTCCTCGCATCAGACTGCCGGGAACGTACTATTTTACTTGTCGACGCAACCCAGCTACTACGGTCCGGTCGTCAAAAGCCTGGGTGAAGTGAAGCTGCAGCACGGCGACGGATGGCGTCGGGTGGTAGTGGAGAAACCTTTCGGACACGACCTGCAAAGTGCCCGCGCTCTGAATGACGAGATCCACGAGGTTTTCCCCGAGGACGAGGTATACCGTATCGATCACTATTTAGGCAAGGAGACCGTTCAGAACATTCTTGCATTTCGATTCGGCAACGGCATCTTCGAGCCGCTCTGGAACCGGCGCTATATCAACAATGTTCAGATCACCGCCGCCGAATCGATCGGTGTGGAAGGGCGCGGGGGCTATTACCAGGAAGCGGGCGCGCTGCGGGACATGATCCAGAACCATCTCCTGCAGGTGCTCGCCACCATTGGCATGGAGCCCGCCGCTGTATTTGAGGCCGATACCGTGCGCGATGAGCGCGCTAAGTTTTTGCGATCGCTGCGGATCTTGAAACCGGATGAAGTGCCGCTGTATGCCGTGGCGGGACAATACGGGCCAGCACGGATTGGAACGGAGGAAGTTCCAGGCTTCCGGCAGGAGCCTGGGGTGGACCCTGAGTCGCAAACCGATACGTATGCCGCCGCGACCTTCTTTGCGGATAACTGGCGGTGGGCTGGAGTTCCTTTTTACATCCGCAGCGGTAAGCGGTTGCCCAAACGCATCACCGATATCGCGATCCATTTTCATCCCGCGCCCCACTCGCCGTTCGGCGCCAACTCACGGGCCGATTCGCGCGAGACCCCTGCCGCGATCCGTCCCAACCTGCTGATCATCCGTATCCAGCCCGAGGAAGGGATTTCGTTGCGCTTCCTCTCCAAGCAGCCCGGCAGCGGCATGCAGCTGCGGCCCGTGTCGATGGATTTTAATTACGGCTCCAGCTTCGGGACGCGCTCTCCGACTGCCTATGAAACACTTCTGCTGGACGCCATGGCCGGGGATCCGACACTGTACACGCGGCAGGACATGGTGGAAGCGAGTTGGTCCGCCGTGCAGCCGATTCTGGATCGTTGGCAGCACACCAAATTCGAGTTCCCGAACTACGCGGCGGGAACGTGGGGCCCGAAAGCCTCTGACGAAATGCTGGCGAGGCAAGGACACGTCTGGAGGGTGCCTTGATGGCCACGGCAGTGCGTCCGGAGAAGATCCTGAAAGATCTCGCTAAGCTTTGGGTAGACCTCGGAACGGAGGACAGTAAGAAAGGTTCAGCGGGCGTTCTGCGAGCCTGTGCCATGACGCTGATCGCAGCCGTGGAGCAGGAGGCAGATGCGGCTGCGGTCGCGGAGACGTTGGCTGAGTTGATGCACCAGCATCCCAGCCGCGCTATCGTGCTGCGGGTGTGCCCGGATCAGGAATCCGGCCTGGACGCGCGCGTGTTTGCCCAGTGCTGGATGCCTTTTGGACGACACCAGCAGATCTGCTGCGAGCAGATTGAAATTACGGCG
>JBBSHP010001162.1:0-1748 GCA_038232555.1 Bryobacterales bacterium | reverse complement strand
TCGCCACGCTCGCGGTGGTTCATCCTGGTAGCGATTCGATAGCTGACGCTCGCCTGGTAAAGAGTTTCGGGTTCTCAGGCGTAGTCATGCAAGGCGCGTTTGAAGAGGCCGCCGCGGAACGCATTCGCAAGGTGCTGGCCGACTCCGCGATCCCTCTGGTCGAGGTGACTACTCGCGGCAGAATGCGTTTTGATTCGTCCGCTCCCATTGTGGGGACCTTCCAGGGGGTCTGGCCAGGAGTGCAGGCGCAAGACGATCACGGCTCGGCGAAGTCGGGTCCGAGCGGTGCTCCCTGGATCAATACCAACACGGGATTCCTGCGGTTCGCCCGTGCGTCCACAAAATCGGCGATCTGGATTGCGAACCCTCCTCCTGAGAAAACAGCGATCAGCCTGGCGCAGTACCTGCATGCAATCGGCGACGCCGGCATGGCTGGTACGCGCTGGGTGGTGAGTCTGGACGAGGATTTCAACCGGCGGGTTCTGGCGAGAGAAGCGGCGGCGCTACAAAACTGGCGGCAGATCGGTAGCCATCTCAAGTATTACGAAGACCACAAAGATTGGCGGAGCATGCGCGCTCACAGTCAATTGGCGCTGGTGGAAGATGTGGATACGGGAGCGCTTCTGTCGGGCGGGGTGCTCGATATGATTGCCGTAAAACATACGCCGGTCCGGCCCATTCCGTACGGGAAGATCAGCGCAGCGGCGATGGAGGGCGCCAAGATGGCGGTGGATGTGAATCCAGCGGCTTTGAGTCCTGGCCAACGAGATGTGCTGAAGGCGTTCACGCGATCCGGCGGGACCATGTTGACCGGACCGCCCGGCTGGAAGTTTGACACGCTGCGCAAAGACGATATCACGCTGGGGAAGGACGACCTAAGCCGGCTGGACGAGATCTGGAAGGAGTTGAACTCGTTGACTGGCCGGACGAATCTGGGCGCGCGGCTATTCAACGTTTCGAGTATGCTGTCCAATTTGCTGGAGGCGCCCGATCAGAAGCAGCTGGTACTGCAACTGGTCAACTATACGGATTTCCCGGTAGAGAACATCACTGCGCACGTGCTCGGAAACTTCCACTAGGCGCGGCTGTTCCGGCCTAACGAGGCCCCCAGGACTCTCGAAACCTACGCGGTCGAGGACGGCACGGGCATCGACATCGACAAGATCGGCGCGCTCGCTACTCTCATCCTGGAATAACTTTTCAAGTGAACTGCCTGGACAGCGACTCTTGTGCCCAAGCCGCAATAGAAGTTACATTGGTAAGCGTTGCAGAATTACGATCTCATCGTCATCGGTTCGGGACCCGCGGGCCAGCGCGCGGCGATACAGGGCGCCAAGTCCGGGAAGACCGTCGCTGTAGTTGAAAAGCGCGAAGTGGTGGGCGGCGCTTGCATCAATACCGGAACCATCCCCAGTAAGACCATTCGCGAAGCCGTCCTGCATCTATCGGGCTACTATTATCAGAACGTTTACGGCATCAACTACCGGGTGAAGCAAACCATCACCATGGCGGATCTGGCGTTCCGGGTCCAGCACGTGATTAAGACTGAGATCGACGTTACACAAGCGCAGCTCTCGCGCAATAACGTCGAACTGCTTACCGGGAATGCGTCCTTTGTCGATCCGCATACCATCGCGGTGGAAGGCTCGCGCGGCCGCCAGGAGTTCGGCGCAGGGACCGTGGTGATCGCAAGCGGCACGAAACCAGCGGTCTCGCCGAAAGTGCCTCTGAACGGGCGCAACATCATC
>JBBSHP010001161.1:0-1750 GCA_038232555.1 Bryobacterales bacterium | reverse complement strand
GATGTCTCGCCTTCATTTCAGGAGGGCAGTTTCTTTTACGTCATTGAGGATAACGACGGCGGCACTCACACTTGGGATCAAGGCACGCTCCCTGATGATACCTTAATAATCAAGGGCGGACGCACCGGCGGCTACAATGGAGCCATGAATCAAGTGGTCAAAGTCACCACGGTCACGAAAGGTGCTTACCCTGGTGGCACCTTCGACGTTACATTTTCCCCGCCGTTGCGCTGGAATTACACCATGGCACTAAATGCCCGGGTCGGCTACGTATGGGGTGGCTATGGAGGGTACTTGGTAAATGCTGGGGTGGAAGACTTGATCGTGACCCGTGCCACTGCCCCCACCAATAACATGGGCGGATTGAGTAATATCGTGGGCAGGTTTGTCGCGGATTGCTGGATAAAGAATGTCGAGTCCACTAATGCGCCCTATTCCCACATCAACCTAGCTTACGACAAGAACTTCGAGATTCGGCATTGTAACCTCCACGGCGGCTGGCAACCCACCAGCGGTGGTGGCGGCGGCGGATATGGCATCCTCCTGGAAGCTTCCAGCGACTGTCTCATCGAAGACAATATCCTAAGCGGCACGGCCGATCCTATCATGGCCCCCATGCTGGTGGACTCCGGCGCCAGCGGGAACGTAGTGGCTTATAACTACATCCCGGCTTCGGCCATGATCTTCGGCACGAACATCGTCGAGGAAACGGCGCTCCACTCTGGCTTTCCGACCTTCAATCTGTTTGAAGGAAACATCGGCACAAAATTCTCCGGCGACAATTACGCGGGCGGATCACGTTATCAGACGCTCTTTCGGAATTGGTATAAAGGCACCCAAGCGGGCGCGACTAACTACCGCGATTGCATCAGTATCTCGGAAGAGCACCTGTCTTTTAACATCATCGGCAATGTCCTGGGCAGCGCCGCTCTCACCACGCCACTCTACGACTCAGGGGCTGGCCCGGCGGGTTCCGTCGCAGCAAATAAGCACATCTATACCCTCGGCTGGGCTTCCACCACGGGTCAGTATCACTATTACAATCCAAATCGAACCACACCGATTACGCCGCCGGATCAACCCACCGACACGCGCGTTGTCACCACGCTCATTCGGCATGGCAACTGGACGCCGGTGGATGCGAGTGGCGCCGCGAATCCCGGTCAAATATGGGATGACAGCATCAGCGACCATGCGTTGCCGAACAGCTACTATCTCACGGGCAAGCCAGACTACTTCGGAACACTAACGTGGCCTCCGATTCAACCAGCAAATGGGTTGCCATCTAACGATGGGGCTATCCCGGCCGGCTACCGATTTGTCCATGGAGTGGACCCTGATAGCGCGCCGAGGCCTTCCCCACCGGCAGGCGTCCGAATCATCCCATAACGGCGCACTGAGACGATAACAACAGCGACCATAGCTCGCCGCCAATCCTGCGTGATCTTGCCGCGAAGCCGACTTGGTGGGAATTCGGCCCATGTGGGCAATTGGACCCGACCTAGCAACCGATGAAAGGGAGGGAACGCCGCGGCAAGATGCTATTCTGGCACCTCTGCCCCCGAACATCTGCAAGTCGCGCCGTAGCTGGGTGCGTGGCGGCGCCGGGCGCGGTGGAGGCTTCAGTTTTTAACTCGTCAGCTTTGTGATTCGACAGGCGCACTGTCCAAAAACGACCGTGTCGGGATCCTCTCAGGCGGATAGCGAAGGCGGGCCTTTAGACGGGGTGCAGTTACTGCGATACGCACAT
>JBBSHP010001160.1:0-1752 GCA_038232555.1 Bryobacterales bacterium | reverse complement strand
CCTGTTGTGCTCCCGCCGCCAGTAAAAACACGAATGCCGGTATCGTTATACGTTGCAGAATAGTAGGATCCTTCATCACTAGGCTTATCGACCCGCAGGTCCAAGCACAATAGATCCCAACGTACGTCAAGCCGGAATCTCTTTTTGCCTGTTTTTCATCCTATATACTGAAGTCGGAGTCCCCAATCTTGTCAATTCGAAGTTTTTTACGCCTCAGTGCGCATATCCAGATGTTGCCCATCCTTGAGAGCGGCGAGGAGACCCTTGTGGGTGGACAGGCGGTCATGGAAGGCGTCATGATGCGTGCGCCGCATAGTTACTGCGTGGCCGTGCTCCAGCCCAATGGTGAGATGGTGACGGAGGAAAGCTCGCTGCCCCGTGTGTCTGAAAAATATCCCATCTTCAAGCTACCCGTTTTGCGCGGTTTGGGAACCTTGGGCCAAGCCATGTGGCTCGGCATGAAAGCTCTTCGCTTCTCGGCCAATGCAGCGCTCAACGATGGCAAAAGCACAGAAAAGCCTAAAGAGATCTCCTCCTGGATGATGTCGCTAAATCTGCTCTTTTCGCTCGGATTTTTCATCTTCTTGTATAAGTTCGTTCCGCTATTCCTGGCCACCGCCATTGGAAAGGTGGTGCCTGTTCTGCACGGGCGCTTGGCGGTGAATCTGATGGACGGTCTGATTCGAATCACAATTTTCCTGGCATTCCTGTTCATCATCTCCAGGATGAAGGACATCCGCCGCGTGTTCGAATTCCATGGCGCGGAGCACAAGGTCGTCTTCAACTTCGAATCCGGCAAGCCAGTCACGGTCAGGAACGCTCAGGAGTTCGTCACGTTTCATCCGCGCTGCGGCACCAGCTTTCTCTTGGTCGTGATGGTGATCTCGATGATCGTCTACGCGCTGCTGCCGTTTGACGGATTCGTCGCCAAATTTTTAGGGCGGCTGGCTCTGCTCCCCGTGGTCGCCGGCGTCAGTTATGAGCTAATTCGATTTGCGGCTAAGCGCCAGGGTACTCTGATGGCGGCACTCACGGCCCCCGGCCTCTGGCTGCAGCGCGTGACTACCAAGCCTCCCTCCGATGAGCAGACGCGCGTTGCCATTCATGCGCTCACCGGTGCCATGGCCCTGGAAGAAGCTCAGGGCGGCCAACTGGTTATCGCCTGAGCGCGACTCGCCGCAAAGGTATTTAGAGCTCGTCTATGAACTACGGTCAAAAGCTGGAACAGATCGAAGCGCGGTTTCAGGATCTGACCAACCAGATGGCCGATCCAGCAATTATTAACGATTCCGACACCTACCGCAAAACCTCCAAAACGCAGAGCGAGCTCTCCGAAATCGTCGCTAAGTATCGCGAGTACAAACGCGTCCGGCAGAACCTGGAAGAGGGCCGCAGCATGCTCGAAGATAGCGATCCGGAGTTGCGTCAGATGGCGGCCGAGGAAGTGGCCCGTCTGGAGCCAGCCATGCAGCGCATCGACGAAGAGTTGAAAGTCTTGCTGCTTCCCAAAGATCCGCTGGACGATAAAAACGTTGTCATTGAAATTCGTGCCGGTACCGGCGGCGATGAGGCTACCCTGTTTGCGGCGGAGATTTTCCGCATGTACAGCCGCTATGCGGAACTGCAGCGCTGGAAGGTGGAAGTCACTTCCGTGAGTGAGTCGGCGGTGGGAGGTTTGAAAGAAGTAATCGCGCTCGTTAGCGGCCACAAGGTCTATAGCCATCTGAAATACGAGAGCGGCGTGCACCGCGT
>JBBSHP010001159.1:0-1759 GCA_038232555.1 Bryobacterales bacterium | reverse complement strand
CGGCCTGTGGCAAATTTTGCCACAGGCGCGATCTTAGGAGGCCAGTCTTTCCAAACACTTGGTGGTTCGTTGCCGTTCCGGCGAATAAGATGGGCTAGTCAGACGCGTCAGAGTGTAAGTGAGTGGCCAATGAGCGAACCGGAGCGAACAAAAGGAGCATCATGGTGGACTACCTTGCCCGGCATCCTGACCGGTCTGGCGGCGGTGCTTACAGCTGCTGGCGGCTTCATCGCAGCCCTCAACGGGATTGGAGTATTTTCCCCCTCATCCCGAACCACCTCACAAGCTCAGACGGAGCCTTCGAAATCACCGTCGCTACCCGGTAATTCTGCGGTCGCTCCCGTTCCTGTAGTTCGTGGGGCGAGCACAACATTGGCGCAAGTTGAAGGTGTTGGAGTTCAGATACTTGAGCTGCGTCGAGTTCGAGAAGAAGGTGGAAACGTACTAAGCCTGCATTACAGCATCACCACAGGATCGCTTTTCGTACGACACGATCCGACCAGCTTCGTGCATCTGATCTCAGGCCAGAAAATGATCTCGCCGGTATGGGTTTCGGCCCGAACGATCGATCTACAGTCGAATAGCCGACAGGACTTTTTGGTAAAGTTTTCCCTACCTTCTGACCTGCCATCGCCCGTAGTTTTCCGGTTCGGAGAGGAGCGTCACATTGACCTGACAGCCAACCTTTCGGATTAGACGCCGGCCGTATCCGTGGATTTGGTGGCGCCCTTGGTTCGGCAGGAGCTAAGGCCATGCGGAATATCTTGATCGGTGTTCGTCATTGAGACTGAGTGAAAGTGGGAAGCTGAGGGAGGTAGACGTGGTGAATAGGTTGCCGCACAGCAGGAAGCGCCAAGTATTGGCTTGGAGTGCAGCGGGGTTGACGTGGCTGAGCGGAATGCCTTGGTCAGAGCCTATGAAACCAGGAAATGTGGCCGTGGCCCAAAGCATCTCCGGAGTAACCCCTACGGCTGACGATGTACCTATCCTAAGTCCAGGTCAGCGAGTTCGGAGGCCTTTCGGATCGATAGAGATCACCACTTTTCGTCGTTCTACTAGCGAGAAGGAGGCCGTTTTTGATGTTGAATTTCTAGTTCGAAACGAAAGTCGAAAGGCAGTCAAGATTGAGCTGGGGGACTATGTCCGCCTTAGCGCGGATGGGGTGCCGCGCGCTCCAGCGCGGACCACTCCAGCGTATCCATATTCATTGGAAGTGGCACTAGAAAGCGCCGAGTATGCTAGTGTATCGTTCCGTACACGGGGACAACCCAACACAATTATCCTCCAGTTCGGAACGGGAGAGAGTCCACGTAGCATTTTACGTTGGCCCAATTGAGCGATGAACTGCTCGCTAACCTCGCGCGGTGCCACTTCGCCCCTTTGTGGATGGGGCGCATCGGGCGCGCGCAAGGTGGGCCTGCAGTGGTGATGCAACACTCTGGTTCTGAGCTACCCCGAATTATGCGCCGGATTGTCCCGACGGGAACCAACCCCGCGGAATTGGCCCAGACGGAGATTTCGTTGCAGAAGACTTCACGGAATCGGCCCCTGTGGCATATCTCAGCAAAATTAAGGGCTTGTGCTTGATCCGGCACTCGTCGTGAATAATTCAGGCTACCTCGCTATATATTTATAGAAAATTGGCGGAAATAACGGGACTCAAACCCGCGACTAACGGCGTGATAAGCCGCTACTCTTAGCTCGGCTTTGCACGTCAGGGTGGCCGACAGCAACGAGCAGCAGGCGGTTGATCACGTCG
>JBBSHP010001158.1:0-1760 GCA_038232555.1 Bryobacterales bacterium | reverse complement strand
TCCCGGTGGACGGATCGTAAACCTCCGCTCCGAGCACTGCATCACCGTCGCCGTCGTCGCCGCCGGCGATCAGGACCCTGCCATCGGGCAACAGCGTGGCAGTATGCGAGTACCGAGCTGTTGTCATTCGACCCGTGGCGGTGAAGGCGCCTGTGGGAGGATCGTAAAGCTCGGCGCTGGAAACGGGGAGAGGCGTTATGGACGCATCAGCGATGCCGCCGGCGATCAAGACCTTACCGCTGGAAAGCAGGGTGGCGGTATGGAAGACACGCGGCGTCATCATGTTGCCCGCCGTGGTGAAGGCGCCGGGTGATTGTGGGTACGCGCATCTGCCCAAGGCGAGCAGCAGAACCAAGCTGGCTTTCATTCTTGCCCTGAAAATCATTGCACGCCGATCGTGACTGCGTTGCTCGGGCGGCCGAGATACGTCAAGCGCACCGGGACGGCGAGTCCCGGAACCACGCCGTTCGGCACGAGGAAGTTCACCTGGTTATACCCTGGATAGCTGGAGGAGCCGAAATACAGCACCTGTGCGAGCCTGCCGCCGATGGAAATTTGCGGAGGAATCACGCCGCCGTCTGCCAGGCTGGTGCAATAGATTTCCAGTGCCTCTCCAGCAATGGCAGGGTTGGTCGTGGAGACGGCCTGATGTGTGTCCGCGTGCAGGATTGCGGCTTGGCTTTTCCCGTCTTGCAACAGAACAGGCGCGGGTACCAACAAAGGCGGCTTATAGAGTTCCGCGCTGGCAACAAATGCGTAGAATTGAGGGCTGCCAACGCCCCCGGTGATTAAGATTGTGCCGTCGGGGAGCAAAGTGGCCGTGTGCCCCTTACGGGCCACGGTCATGTTGCCGGTTGGACTAAAGGTTCTGCTGGCGGAATCGTATAGGTCCGCGCTCGCGAATGGCATTTCGGTATCGAAATCCTCACCCCCAGCACGCAAGACATTTCCGTTGGTGAGCAGGATCGCCCGGTACGAAAACCCAACCAATCCAGTTGTGGGCACATTGGCAGTCAAGGCGAACGTGTCGGCGATAGGATCGTAGAGCTGGCCACGGTAAACATTGGCGAGTAAGACTTTACCGTCCGCAAGCAATGTAGCCGTTTCTACATCGTCCTCGAACGGAGCGTTGCCCGTAGCAGAGAAAATCCCAGTGGAAGGATCGTAAAGCTCCGCAGTGGCATGCCTGTTACCCCAAACGCTGTTACCACTAACCATTAACACCTTGCCGTTGGGGAGCAGGGTGGCGCTGTGCCCAACCCGTGGCGTCTTCATCTTGCCAATCGCGGTGAACGTGCCCGTAGATTGTGCCAGCACCAATGAGCAGCCGGCTGCTCCCGAGATGAGAAGCGGAAGTAGCAAATTTACTTTGAGGGGGTGCATGTCGGTCTCCTTCGGGTGAGAGTGCCCAGCGCGCGCCCGAAACTCTTCTGACGTGGCTGAAAGCTAAGACGAAGTATACATCCTTATCGTGGATGTCGTTTCGGGCTCATTGTGTCATGAATCGATCAATTGCAACTGTACCGGCGTATCGTTTGATCGATCGTTTTGATCGACTTGACGACTCACAAACCTTCCTCTACACTTCTGCTCAGAAGAAGTCTATTGAGCAGTAATCGCAAAATCCATGACCTACAACTGCGCCCACTGTGGCCGACAGCTGACGGCTACCCCAGAACGGGACGCCGGAGACTGGATGATCCGGTGTCTACCCTGCGGAGCACGGAACATCATCATTCCCGTTTTTAAGCTCGTCGGCT
>JBBSHP010001157.1:0-1766 GCA_038232555.1 Bryobacterales bacterium | reverse complement strand
TCGTGAAGGTGTTCCCGCACGAATACAAAAGAGTGCTGGGGGTTCCTCGATATGTGCAACCAGCCGCGCCGCCATTGAGCCGCGAGCGTGAGGCTGGCAAGCTCGAGGGAGCGGTCCACGTCCATGGGTAAGATCACCGGATTCCTGGAATACGAGCGTGAATTACCTGCCAGGCGACCCATCGCTGAGCGTCTCAACGACTGGTTCGAGGTCTACCAACCCTTTCCCGAAGATCACGTCCGCACGCAAGGCGCACGATGTATGGATTGCGGCGTTCCTTTCTGCCAGACCGGGTGTCCAGTGCAGAATATCATTCCGGATTGGAACGATCTGGTATTTCAGGCCCGGTGGCGCGATGCCATCCGTGTCCTGCATGCCACGAACAATTTCCCGGAGTTCACGGGCCGGCTTTGTCCCGCCCCTTGTGAAGCGGCTTGCGTGCTTGGGATCAACGAGCCGCCGGTGACCATCAAGGTGATCGAGAAATCCATCATCGAGCATGCTTTCCGGGAGGGTTGGGTGAAGCCCCAGCCGCCTAAAATACGCTCCGGAAAGCGAGTGGCTGTGGTAGGTTCGGGACCGGCGGGCTTAGCCGCGGCGCAGCAGCTCAACCGCGCGGGGCATTGGGTAACGGTTTTCGAAAAAGCAGACCGTATCGGGGGCCTGCTGCGCTACGGCATTCCTGATTTCAAGATGGAGAAGCGGGTCCTCGACCGGCGGCTTGAGCAACTGGATGCCGAAGGCGTGGAATTCCGGACGAATGCACACATTGGTGCCAATGTGCCAGTGCAGGAATTGCAGAAAGACTTCCGGGCCATTGTGCTGGCAGGCGGCGCGGAGCAGCCTCGCGATCTACCGGTGCCGGGAAGGGAGTTGAAGGGCATTCACTTCGCCATGGATTTTCTGCCCATGCAGAACCGGCGCGGAGCGGGGGACGAGGTACCCGAACAGATTCTGGCCACCGGCAAGCGCGTCATCATCATCGGAGGGGGCGATACCGGCGCGGATTGCCTGGGCACGTCGCACCGTCACCGGGCTGCTTCCGTTGCGCAGTTCGAAATTATGCCGATGCCACCCGAGACTCGCGCACGCCACACGCCGTGGCCGCTATGGCCTCTGCAGCTTCGGACGGAAAGCTCGCATGAAGAGGGCGGACATCGCGATTGGAGCATCGCGACCACCAGGTTCACCGGTGACGAACACGGGAACGTGAAACAACTCCACGCCATGCGGGTTGGACCAGCGCCAAAGTTTGAGCCGCTCGCCGGAACTGAATTCAGTATGGAAGCCGATCTGGTCCTGCTGGCCATGGGCTTTACAGGTCCGGTGAAAACGGGGGTAGTGGAACAGCTTGGCGTGAAGCTGGATGCCCGGGGTAACGTCGCCACGGATGCGAATTACATGTCGTCGGTGCCAGGCGTTTTCGCTGCCGGAGATTTACGGCGCGGACAGTCACTGATCGTGTGGGCAATTGCGGAAGGACGCGGGGCCGCGGCTGGAGCCGACGAATATCTGGCCCAAGCGGCAGGATCCTGAACTTCGCTTACACTGTTAGCCATGGAGCACGTACGCCGGTTAACTGCTTTGATCGAGCGTGAAGACGGTGATCGGGGCGAGCCTGGTTATGTTGCACTTTGTCCCGAGATAGACATTGCCAGCCAAGGGTCCACCATCGAAGAAGCGCGAACCAATCTCATTGAGGCGCTGACGTTGTTCTTCGAATCGGCTGATCCTTCGGAAATCAAGCGGCGTCTCCGTCCTGAGAT
>JBBSHP010001156.1:0-1767 GCA_038232555.1 Bryobacterales bacterium | reverse complement strand
TGCGGAGCAACTATCAGGCCTGCTCTCTCCTTCTCCCCCGTAAGATTGCCAAAGGCGGTATGCTCACGCCGGCCTTGATGTCACTATTGGCAAACTTGGCGATAAACACCAGTTGTTAACTCTGCGACCGTCTCCCACGAGTGCCGTTCGGTCGCATACGCCTTTACCTCTGCCCGCCGGGACTCGAGGTTCTTGAATAAGTCGCTATCAAAATACCGGCGGAGGCAAGCGGCAAGGTCGGCAGCGTCCCGCGGCTTGCACACGTAACCAGTCTCTCCTTCCATCACATCTTCTCTCAGCGAGCCTACATCCGCGACAATGGCCGGCAGCCCAAAGCTGTAGCCAAGAAATAGAATCCCACTCTGGAAGATGTGAGTATAGGGCAAGGTAGATACATCCGCGGCTTTAAAGTAGAGTTCGGTCTTCTCGTCAGGAATGTATTCGATATGTGCCATGACTTTCTCGCCCAAACCATAGCTGGCAATGGCGGCTTCAACCTGCCGCCAATACTCATCGGACCACTTGGGAGCGCCGGAAACGATAAGACGATAACTATCGTCCTCTCGCGCGAGCTCGGCGAAAGCTTCGACCAGGTACTCCAGCCCCTTGTACGGAGCGATGTTTCCGAAGAACAAAATGGTTTTGTCTGTCGAGGCGAGCCCAAGTCGCTCCCTTGCCTCAGCTCGCGAGATATCGGTGTGAGGCACGATATTGTTTATCCCGTACGGAATCACCGTCACCTTTCGAGGCGCCAGGCCGAAATCGGTAATTAGCTGCCGCTTCATCCGTTCGGTATGCACGAGAACGTGGTCGGTCATTCGATAGTGGCACCATAGAGAGGCCCGATTAAGCCACGAGTCGTTCGCATCGCGTTCGCCGGCATTGACGTTGTGCGCAGTAAACACAATTCGTTTCCCCAGCAGCTTATAGTAGAGCATGAGCACTGTTCGGTCGAAGAGCTCGAACTTATTATTCCAGAGGATGTGAAAGATGCTTGCTTCGCTTGAAGCGGCGTAGCCAATGAGACGGCAGTAATAAGCGAGAACTCGCCGGGTCTTGCGGATCGCGCCGGCTCCGGGTGCCTGGTCGCGCAGGTTCAAGACATTTACGATAGGACTGCCGCGGAGCGCGTCATTGCAAATCTCTGCGCTGCCAATCAGGTCGAATGCGATGCTCTTAGCAACGAGAGCGGAGGCGAGGCCAAGCGCGTAATGCTTGTCACGCCCGGCCGTCAGAAGTGCCATTCGCGGGATCCGCCGTGATGCATCCGTAGGTCTGCGCTTAGTCAATGTGGCGTGGTCCTGGCGCTAGAGGCTTCACTGCGGAGCCTTGCCGGGTTCCACCTCCGTATCCAAGGCGGCGCCGCTGTAGCAGGCGTTGCCAGTTCTAATCCTTCCCGCCCGAGAAATTGTCTCACTTTTTGTTGATATGTACGAGTTCTGAAGATGCCGCCACCGCATGCACATTCTAGCATCAAGCACTACGTGATACGCCTCGTAGGCTAGCCTTTCTGGAAGAGCAAAGATGGTGCGGTTTACTTCCTTTAGAACGCGCCAGCTGAATCGCGTCCGGCCCCGCATCAGCCGCAGCTCGTCGACCCAGTGGGAGACCCGCCCGTCCAACAGGCCGTTTAGCTGCTCGATGGGGCTGAACAACTGATCCGCGATATACCAGCGTAAGACCTCAGGAATCTCAAGCTCGTGCTGAACGAGGTTTCCAGTTGCCCAAACCTTTTTATTGATAAGCTCCTGCGGAACGGCCCACGGC
>JBBSHP010001155.1:0-1767 GCA_038232555.1 Bryobacterales bacterium | reverse complement strand
TTTGTCATTTTGAACCTGTACCCATACACCACCGGGCATCTGATGATTGCTCCCTATGGGCACGTGGCGACGTTGCAAGCGGCTTCCCCAGCCGGCTTACACGAGATGATGGGATTGGCTCGCGATGCGGAAAGCCATCTAGGCGCGATTTACAAACCAGAGGGATTCAACATCGGAATGAACATCGGGGAATGCGCGGGCGCCGGAGTGGCCGGCCATATCCACATGCACGTGTTGCCACGCTGGAAGGGCGATGCGAATTTCGTGTCTACGATCGGAGAAACGCGCGTCATGCCTGAGGATCTGCAGGTGACCTGGAAGAAGTTGACCGCGGCATTTGCGACTGGATCGATAGCGAGTTAGCCGCTCCGCTCAAGTCACCGCGCTCTCCTCTAAGCATCCCTGCAAGGCCTCCCGGGTTGAGACCGGGACTCACCGGCGCTGGACCGGCGGGTGTGTTCACTGCATCCTGAGTGGACTGCCGCTGTTTGCGTTGCGTGTCGTCCTCCTGCGCGAGCTTGGAACGAAGCTGGAGGAACTGCTTCAAGGCGTTATACCAAAACGGCGCGCCCAGGCTCAAGAGCAAGGTAGTAAAGAGAATGCCTGTAAGATGCCGGGGATCCGCGAGCTTCGCCAGATCCTCAGGGTACTTCGGCACGGCCAGCAGACCCTGACTGGTGAAGACGTCATAAAGGTTGCTTGTGGTTGGGGCGTTCAGGTCTGCCTGCCTGGTGGTATTCTCAGCCTGCTTGACCAGGGACGCTCGCACAGCATCATCGACCGACAGGCGGTTCACGAGCGCTATAGCATCCAACTGCAACACCACAGCTAGGACAAACCCGCACCAGGTTGTGGTGCCCCGCACCGAAATAGTGAATCGCTGGCTAACGCGGTCCATAGTCTGGTCGAACCAGGTATTGATCTTGGCGACAAACTTGGTTTCGGCTTCGTGCAGAATGGCCAGGTTGGCGCGAGCAACACTGGAAAGCTCCGGATTCGATTTTTCCAGTCGTAACGCCACGGTGCGAATATTATCGAGTGTGGCGGCGGGATCGGGAATGCCATGCTCCGCGAGGGTTTTCAAGAGCAGGGTCTGAATAGCAGGTTCGACCTGCTGGGCGCCGTTACCGGCCGCGAGTTCCATGAGCAGCTTAGTGAGTTCTTCGCGGTGGACCACCGTTCCCATGCGATCTTTTTTGTCGCGTATCAGCGGATGGGTAAGCACGGCAGCCGCGATCTTGTCCACGACATCTTTGGTGAAGCCCGGGTTAATCAGCCGGAGCAAATCGGCGATGCCTTGCTGGAGATTGCGGCCCCTGGTATTCCGGAGGTGAGTGATGAATTCGGTCAGGACGGTGACCGCCATGCTGGCCACCAGCATGATGACGGATAAGCTGATGAGGATGTCGATGGATTTCAACACGACTCTGTTCCCGCCGAAGCTGCTTTAATGCGCGACGCCCTGGATTTCGTCGGCCAGCGTACCGGCCCCATAAAGCTTCCGAAGTGCTTCGATCATAGCGGCGGAGTGCACCAGCACCGACCGGTTCTTCTCGGGGTCGTAAACAAACGTACCGACCAGAGACTCGATATTTCCGTCAAACAACAGACCGACCAGCTCGCCAGCGCGGTTGACCAAAGGGGACCCGGAGTTGCCGCCCGTGGAATCCACATCGGCGACAAAGTTGAGAGGTGTGGCGAGATTCAAGTTTGCTCTCTGCTCCTGATAGCGGGAGGGCAACGCCCACGGACCGGCAAAGTCGAAGC
>JBBSHP010001154.1:0-1768 GCA_038232555.1 Bryobacterales bacterium | reverse complement strand
TGGATCTCACGTTCAATACGAGCTCCAGGGTCTACGACGCCCCGTACCAGCTCAAGGCGAACAACGGAATTTACCTGATCGACGACTTTGGCCGCCAGCGCTGTACCCCGGCCGAAGTGCTAAACCGCTGGATTGTCCCTATGGAGCGGAGGCAGGACTATTTGACCTTCCTGAGCGGAGGCAAGATGACGGTCCCGTTTGAGGCCTTTCTCATCTTCTCAACCAATCTCAAGCCGGACAATCTGGGGGATGAGGCGTTCCTCCGCCGTATCCAATACAAGATGCTCCTGCGAAGTCCGGACGAGGTCGAGTTCGCAAGCATTTTTCAGAGCTTCTGCAAATCCAAAGATCTTCCGTGTCCAGAGGGAGTGCTGCCGCGCTTGATCGAGCTACAGTATCGGGAAACCGGAAAAGTGTTCCGGCGCTGCCACCCGCGGGACATGATCTCTCATGCCATCGACCTGATTCATTTCGAGAAGCTTCCTTATGTGCTCACCGAGGACGTCCTCCGGCGTGCCTTTGAAGGCTGCTTCCTACAGGAATTGGAGGACTGAGCGTCCGCACTTATTGCTGCTGAATTCGGACCGCAGCCGGGGAGCTGCATACTTCCTGGCCGGCCGTACTGCCACACACGCTGACGTTGACCGTCGCTTCATCCAGGTCCTGGGGAATAAGCAAGTTGACTTGCTGCACTCCCAGCAGACCGGGAGCAGCGCCCGCATAGTAAGGAACCGCGATCGCACGCCCCGCCAAATGCGCCGTGATCTCACCGCTGCCCGACAACCCGGTTGCGAAGATCTGGATCACGCTGCCCGGGGCCGCAGCGTTGTTTGACCCGTTCACGGAGTAATCCTGGTTAAGAACGGCCCCGGGGAAAATAGCGGGCGCCACCAGCGCCAGTCTTATCTGCAGTGCCGGGCTCACATTGCCATCTACCGCCACCACAGCCTGCGCCGAAGTTCGGCCCCCCAGTTCGGCCGGGACCAGCAGGTTGATTTGCGTATCGTTGCTGAACAGCACCTTCGCCGGCAACCCGTCAAAAGTCACGCCGACAGTCTTGCCCCCCAGTCTGATACCCATCATCGTCGCGAGCGAACCGGGCACCACCGGCCCGTCTACAAAACTGGCCGAATTCATGACCGCCCGTATTGCCGGCAATTGCACCGGAGCCGGAGCTGGAGCCGGAGCAGCGGGTGTGATGGTCAGTTTGATGGTGACCGCTCGCGCGCCTGCTAAGGGACCGGCATCGATCGTCAACAACGCCTGATAGAGCCCCGGAGCCAGGTTACCGGGCAGGGCGTCCACACGAATGGTGGCGTTGTTCACGCCTTCGCTCGGATCCACTCGCAGCCAGCCCGATCCGTTCTGATACGTCACCGTTGTGATCCAGCGCATCGCGCCGCCCCCTTGGTTATTCACCCGGATGTACCCTGCCTGGAACGCCGACCCAGCCGCCGCGGTGAACTGCACCAGACCCGGATCGACAAACAGAAGCGGCTGATAGGATGCGCCGCAATCGCCAATCAGGCGGCAATCCGGTGGCGCGTTCAGAAACAAGAAGCGGGGAATCGGCTCGGAAGCGCTCACCGTCATTACAGTGGAAATTGCGGCAAAACTCACGTCTTCGCTGGTTTCGATGGAACCGCCGGTGCCGGATCGCGGCAATCCCAAAAATGTCGGAAACTGCGCGCTCTCCTGAACCGAGGGGTTCGCATCCACCACCTCAAACACGGCGTAACCCGATCCATTCGCGATGAGAACTTCGCCT
>JBBSHP010001153.1:0-1777 GCA_038232555.1 Bryobacterales bacterium | reverse complement strand
CTCCTAAGGAACAGCCTCCCTCGCAACGAGGTCGAAACCAAGTTCGCGGGCTTGGGCCCGGAGTTTCATTCGTTTCCGGTCCTGAGCGCGATGCTCCAGCTCTTGGAATACGGTGGTGTCGTATTCCTGATGAGTCGTGATCATGTGGTAGACGATGCGGGCCAGTTTGTGAGCGGCCGCGGTCATTGCCTTAGGTGTGCCGAGCCGAGCTTTCATACGACGAAAGTAATCCCCCAGGAAGGTCTGACTCCGATGCAGCCCCTGCGCCGCCATCCGCAAAGCTAAGGCGGCCCGATTCTTGGTGGGGCGAGTTTTCGAGGAAAGCACCTTTCCACCGCTGATTTTCGGTTCTGGACATAGCCGGAGCCAAGAGCAGAATGCCGCACTGGTTGGAAAGCGTGAAAGGTCCGGCCCAACTTCGGTGAGGAGCATTTGTGCGGTGAGCGTGTTGATCCCGGGAATCTGGGTGAGATCGACTCCGAAAGTCCGATACAGATCTTCACGTAATTGGGGCGGTTCATTTCTCCAGGGTGTCTTGCGCGGATTCTTTTCTTTCGGGAGCGGGTTCTCGCCGATGTCGATCTTTGCCGGTAAGCGCCGCATCATCTGTTTCACCTGGACATCGACATCTTGAATGAGCCGCTGGTAGTGCCGGTACGACTCCAAGGATTGTCGCAGCGTAAAGAGATGCTCTTCCCGATAATCGCCGACAAGTGATTTCATGATCGTTTCCTCGCTAGCGCGGATGCGCCAGTCTCGTAACTTTGCGAGCTTCGCCAAGTCGCGTTCACCTGCCAAGATTGCATCCACTATCGCCAAACCCGTGGTTCCGGCCAGATCGCTGATCACATGATGAATCTGCAGGTTCATCTGGTCTAGTGCCTTTTGCATGTGCTGGAGATGGACTGTGGCCAGTTGAATCAGGTTGTCCCGGTGTCGCCACAGGGAGCGAATGGCGCAGATCTCCTGATCGGGGCGAAACGAGCCGCGCAAGAGTCCCACTGAGTGTAGATGTTGAATCCACTGGCAGTCCTCAACGTCGGTCTTCCGGCCGGGCACATTTTTCAAATGCTGAGCGTTGACCAAGCATGCCTCGATCTTCCGCTCTTCGAGGATCTGGAACAACGGAATCCAGTACACACCGGTTGATTCCATCGCCAGCGTACGGATCTGGCACTGCTCCAACCAGTCCGCCAATCTTTCCAGGTCCACCGTGAACGTATCGAAACACCGAACGGGCTCGGCATCCCGGTCCGCAGGCACCGCCACAAAAATTTGTGTTGCGCCGATATCGGCCCCGGCCGCATTCGGCTCGACCAGCGGCAAGCTGGCCATTTTGCTTCCCCTTCTTTTGCTCATGTAAAACGCCTCCTTGCGTCGTCGCCCGTGCGCCGGCCCGAGCCGTGCAAGAAAGTAGTCTCCCAAACGAGATCATCAGCCTCTTCAGGTGAAGCGGCGACGTCATCACTGTATCGAGCACGGGGCTCGGAACCACACTGCAGGTCGGGCTTGATGGGGCACCAGTGAGCCCGCGGTCTTAGCTGCCGACGCTCAGGCGCTCTCAGCCTATCGGAATGCGTCGCTTCTCGCAATTTGTTCCTTGCCTGTTTGTCCAGACCCTCGGTCTGGTATTTCACTCCTAAGGAACAGCCTCCCTCGCAACGAGGTCGAAACCAAGTTCGCGGGCTTGGGCCCGGAGTTTCATTCGTTTCCGGTCCTGAGCGCGATGCTCCAGCTCTTGGAATACGGTGGTGTCGTATTCCTGATGAGTCGTGAT
>JBBSHP010001152.1:0-1777 GCA_038232555.1 Bryobacterales bacterium | reverse complement strand
TGACTCCCCTTCGTCTCACCGTCTGAAAACACTCACTTCTGCCACGGGCTGCTAGGGTCGCGCTGCGCTACATTCAGCGGGAACTCCGTCACCGGTCCCTGCGAGCCACTGCGGCAGCCAACCTGCCCGCGCTACAACCTTACGAAGCGGGCCAGTTCCCGATCTTTGCGGACTTGATCAATCGGAAATACCTGGTTGTGCATCACCACGTAAACTCCGGGATGCAGCAGGCGGACCGCTAGCAAGCTTTCCGTTAAATTCTGCAGTCCGTCGCTGCCTTCAAATCCGAGCGGGGTCATGGCGCCCGTTAGCACTACCGGCACTGGCAGGTCCGGCAACTCCCGCTTGAGAAGCAGCCCTGTGTCCACCATGGTGTCGGTTCCGTGTGTGATGACAATCGGGCTGGGGTCTTGCAGAGCCAGACGGACCGCCTCCAGCACGCGGCTTCGATCCTGCTCCGTCATCTCCAGGCTGTCCTTGTTCATCAAATGCAGCGCTTGGATTTCAAGATCCGGTAAACGGAGCAGCCGGAAGTAGCGATCGATCTTGGTGTTCAGATTCTGCACCGTACCGGTCTGTTCGGAATACACCTTCTCGATGGTCCCGCCCGTCGAGATCACGTTTATCTTCATGGCTGCGATCTGGTCATCACTGCTATATTGAGAAAAACGCCCGCCGATGGTCTCCGACACGCAATTCGCCCACTTCGAGTCTATCGCTCTGGACTCCGGCGTCGTCATTGCTCCCGTGGATCTTGCTTATGAAACCTATGGCGAGCTAAACGAATCGCGCAGCAATGCGATTCTGGTGCTGCATGCCTTCTCGGGTGATGCGCATGCGGCTTTTATCAGCCGCAATGATGGCCTGCCGGGGTGGTGGGATAACATGATCGGTCCTGGGAAAGCGTTCGACACCAACCGGCATTTCATCATCTGTACCAACGTGCTGGGCGGTTGCCGGGGCACTACCGGACCCAGTTCGATCAACCCCGAAACAGGCTGCCCTTTTGGCATGACGTTTCCTGCCATCACGATTGGCGACATGGTGCGTCTCCAGAGAATGTTGATTGACCATCTCGGCATACCGCGGCTGCTCTCGGTAGCCGGCGGCTCGATGGGCGCTATGCAAGCGATTGAATGGGGCGTGTCCTATCCGGATCGCATCGCATCTGCGATTCCGATTGCCGGGACCGCTCGCCATAGCGCCCAACAGATAGCGTTTAACGAGGTGGGCCGGCAAGCGATTATGGCCGACCCCGATTGGCGTGACGGCAACTACTACGGCCAAAAACTTCCGGGACGCGGGTTGGCTGTGGCACGCATGGTGGGGCACATCACGTACATGAGTGACGATTCCATGCGCGAGAAGTTTGGGCGGCGGCTGCGCGAGCAGAACATTTTCGAGGTGGAGAGCTATCTGCGGTACCGCGGCATTCAGTTCGTAGACCGGTTCGATGCGAATTCGTATCTTTACATCACCAAGGCGATGGATTACTTTGACCTGACCAATGGCAAGCCTTCTTTGAACGCGGCCTTCGAGCGGGTGAGCGCACGCTTTCTGGTGATCAGTTTTACGTCGGATTGGTTGTACCCGAGTTATCAGTCTTTGGAAGTAGTGAAGGCTTTGCGCAGCCGGAATTGCGACGTGGCATACTGCGAACTGCCCTCCAACTATGGACACGATGCATTCCTGGTGGATGTGGGAGAGCAGACGGAGCTGGTCCGCGGTTTCCTAACGAGTACGATGAAGGACAAGGGATAACGTGGCTACCGCAACG
>JBBSHP010001151.1:0-1787 GCA_038232555.1 Bryobacterales bacterium | reverse complement strand
GGCGGCAGCCGCCCGCTCATAGAGCCGCGGCAGGAGATAGGGCCGGCCAGCCCGCAAAGCCATCGAACGTTCGGCGCCAGTGAGCAAGCCCACCTCCCGCGCCTGCGCTATGAGTGCCCCGAATTGATCGCGTTTTGCCTTCCAGCAGGCAGTAGTGCCGAAGACCCGGACCTGCTCGCGCCGCCATGCTTGGATTTCATCGGGCGAAGCACTTTTCGTCGTACGAACGGAGTACGCCAGACGGGAAAGGTCTGCACTGCCCCGCTCATGGACCAGTTTCTGCAAATCGGAGAACCTCGACAGCTTGTCCACTGTGAATGCCGTTAAACCGAGCAGTGGGTTCAACGTATTGAAATAAATCTTCATCGAGAACGCCAGCTTGCCCTGAGTAGCGTTGGGCACCAACGACCCGCGACTGAGCGACGTAACCCGCGCGGTAGGCCGGCGCGTGCCGCTCAACATCGGGACGGGCTGAACGGAGATGGCGATGCGCTCGCGTTGGGCATAACGCAGAAAATCCGTTGCAACCGACAGCGGACTCGTTACCCAACCATCAGCGATCTTGGCCTCCCGCGAGCGGAACTGCAGGCCGGTATCGCCGAACACTTCCACCAGGGCACGCTCCACCAGGTCCGAGCAGTTGTCCGAAAGAGCTTGGAACGGCTGCTTTTTGGACTTCTCAACGAACCCGATCAACCTCCCTTCCTGTTCCGGGGTAGCCGGCGCGGTGAGGATCATAGACGTCCGCATGTGCGCGGCGCCGATCGCCTCACGCCAACGGCCGTTGGGAATCATCTCGTTCGTCGTGGGTTCGATAATGGCGATTGGTTCGGTTGGATATTTCTTCTTTGTTGGCGACAGTGCCCCAATCAGAAGCTCAAGGCTGATCAGGCGCCGAAAGGTGCGCCCGGCATCAAAGCGCTCCATCTCATCGCGCAATTCCTGATAGCGGGCCTGCGAAAAGGGCGGAAGATAGGGCCGGAGATGGGTGCGCCAGTATTCGATCTGCATGGCCTCCAGCGTTCCGCCGCTACTGAGTGCCGGGATCATGCGCTCGTCGCTAGTGGCCATAAAGTGGTCGCGTGTGGGCGCCACGAATACCGATCTGTCGTAGCCGTAAGCAAGGTTAGCGTAACGGGTCACCACCACTCCAGGCTCGTCGCCATCTCCACACGCTCGGACCTGGTCGATGCCATTGGCGCACAAAGTGGTCGCAATTAGGGCGATGTGTCCGGAACTGGTGCGGCGCGCATCCACTCCCTTACTCTCATAAACGACGATACCTACGGCTGCTCGCGCTTGAAAGGCACTCAACACCAGCCAGAATTGAAATGTTAGTATCAGGAATTGCTTCAAGAATCCACCGCTTCGAAGGCCATCTCACACAGCTTCTCCATATGTACATTGGACGCGCTTTCGGGCCATGTGGTACGTCATTTCTACCCGAGTCATTGATTCAGGACGTATTGTTGCTGATTTTCTTGCGATACGAGCCCAGGAACTGCAATTAATGCAACCGGTCCGCCTTCGCCCCGCTGAACTAATCCTGCTCGGTTACTTTATATATGTCGCCGGACTTACCACGGTCTGGAGACTGCCGGCATCCATACAAGTGGTGGCGATGCTGTTTCCTCTCATCGTGGTTGCCTTGGCTTACCTGGAATCCACCTACGGTTCGAAGGCCACCGGGGTTGCCCGTGAGTGGCTGCCACCCTGCTTTGTGCTCATCGCATATCAGGAGGTCCGGTGGTTTCAACGACCCTTCGATTACACGCTGGAGCACCGCT
>JBBSHP010001150.1:0-1793 GCA_038232555.1 Bryobacterales bacterium | reverse complement strand
TAGCCGAATCAGGCGCCGAATTCGATGCCGAAAAAGGTGCGAGCGACGATCCATCTCGAATCGTCGCTCACAAAAAGGTGGCCCCAGGCACCCGCTATTTCCGCTACCGTTGCTTCCTTCCGGACCTGGCGGGGTTCACAGTCGCACATTGCACGAAGCCCGGAGCCTGACAAGATTCATGCTAACAGAAACGGGTGGAAGGCGATATTCTTGAAGAGCATTGAAACGATCGGGCCGGGAGACGTGGCGTTAGTTGAAACGAGCCTGCCGCACATGCAGCCGGCAGGAGTGGGAGAGGGAGCACCTGGGCTTCGTAGAAACGCGTTCGGGGCAGCCATCATTATTCCGCAAGATCGGCATTCGAGGAAAAATCAATTTGCAGCGGGCCGGTACGAACGCAAAGCCGTACCAAGTCAAACAGGTCCGGACCGTCATACTTAAGGCGAAGCTTGGGTCTAATTCATGATCAAATACGAAGTCATTATCTACGGGAGCGAGGGAGACGAGGTGTTCGTAACGGAAGTACCAGAACTTCCGGGCTGCATCGCTCACGGCCCCACACAGGAGACCGCCCTCGGCAACACGCAGGATGCCATTCGACTGTGGATCGACACCGCAGTGGAGTTTGGAGATCCTGTTCCTGAACCGAAAGGGCGTCGCTTAATCTTGGCCTGAGATGCCTGGTTGTACGTCTGCCCGCGCGTAATGAATTGATTGCTGCCGGGCCTGGCGGCGATGAGGGCCGCCCATTCTTGAATGACCGCGTGCTGATCAGGCGTGGCCGATTCCAAGCATCGTCAGCACGGTACGAGGGCGAGTTTGACGCGCATAGGCGCATACTTTGTGATGTGTCGTTTTTAGGACACCCTCCTCCATCGAATTGAATTTCGGGCGCAATTGCCTGGATGAAACGGCTCATCTTTTGAAATTTGGCATGTTTGGGGGAAACATGCGCCGCACCTGGAAATTCTGCGGCCGTTCGTTTTGGATGTCGATTTCTCAAAGATCAGCGGGCCGTTTCAGCAGGGTCCCTAAACGATTTCAGTCTACATCCCAGCAAGCGATAGGAAGCGGAGTCGGAGGGGTGGACTCCGGAACGAGCATGAAGAGAAAGGGGTTATGGGACGAAAATAAATTTGTCAATATTGTGACTCACCCATTCTGCGCAAAAAGATAAACCGTGCACTCAAGAAAGTCGGCTGCTGATCGACGCGCTTGCATCAGGGTAATCGAAAGATGCAAAGCTCAGGTGAAACTGCACCGATACAGGCATCGGGCAGTCTTCAGACGCTGCCGAGATTGCGTCATCCAGACGAGCGAAACGCGCGCGGAAACCAAATCTGAATCCTGCCAATGATCCGGATGGTTCTTGGGGCCATGTCCTGTCATCACACTCTACATTACAGCCGAAAACAAACCGTGACCAGCCTACGGTGTGCGTACATGCGCAAACTAGCTTCCTCTTTTAACAATTCAGGTGCTAGAGGCTATGCATCAAAGGACCGAAGGCGACGGTTATGATACGTACTCACGCACACGGCAGTTCGTGGTCGTACAGTCCGTGCACGGACCGGGCAAGTTGCAATGCAGATATCCACAGAAATGCGAGAGTGAGCCAATCGTTGCAAAAACAATCGTTTCCGCAAGCCACCCGAAGAAACCGCGCGGACTATCAGTATTTGCCTCGCGGCGGTCGCGCTCGCCGTGCGTGGGTACCGGCGTTCCGCGCCAGGAGCGTGGACCCAGCCGTCGCACTGCGTTACCGAATAGGCAAGCTTTTATGTTTAACTTGC
>JBBSHP010001149.1:0-1795 GCA_038232555.1 Bryobacterales bacterium | reverse complement strand
TTCCAGCGGCGTCGTCGAGGGCCTGAACAACAAAGCCAAAGTCACTATGAGAAAATCCTACGGCTTCCGGACCTTCCGCTGCCTCGAACTCGCTCTCTATCACTCACTTGGCAAGCTCCCAGAGCCCGAATCAACCCAAGAGTTTTTCTGACGAACCTCATTTTTAAGGCTTCCTTTGACAAGGCGAATCGCAGCAGCGCCAGCTCCTATCGGGGACCAGGGCTCACCGAGGGATTACGAATCCTGGCGGGATTGAGGCGCGATGGATTTCCGATCCTGACAGACATCCATGAACCCGGACAAGCTGGTCCGGCAGCGGAAGTTGCCGACATACTCCAAATTCCGGCATTCCTCTGCCGTCAGACTGACTTGCTGGTTGAAGCGGGCCGTACCGGGCGCACAGTTAACATCAAAAAAGGACAATTCGTTTCACCGCATGACATTCGCCACGCGGCCGACAAGGTGGCGTCTACCGGCAACCATAAAATCCTGCTGACGGAACGGGGATCGTCCTTCGGATACAACAATCTGGTTGTAGACATGCGAGGCCTGACGATCATGCGTGAATTCGGATGGCCGGTGATCTTTGACGCCACTCATAGCGTGCAGCTTCCCGGCGGCGCTGGGAGCACATCCGGCGGAGAGCCGAAGTTTATCCCACCCCTCTCGAGAGCCGCGGTGGCTGCGGGAGTGGACGGCATTTTTGTTGAAGTGCACCAGGCCCCTGAGCGGGCGCTATCGGACGGATCGAACGCCTTGCGGCTGGACTTGCTGGGTGCGTTGTGGGTAAAGCTGAAGGCGCTCGACGCCGTCGTCAAGTCTACTTAGGATTAGGAATCGCCGCGAGCAGCGCTTCCGGGCGGGCATTGTCGCCGAATGTCTCACTGATGTGCGCATAGCGGTCTATGTTTCCTGGGCCAAACACAAAGCTTCCGCCTAGTTGAAACGGATTCTTGCCTAACGTCGATTGCTTGTGACCGGCCGCCTTCGCTCGCTCTCTGGCTCGGGCATTGTCGGACCGTAGCAGGTGTAAGACGTTGGCGCTGCGCAGACCCACCGCATTGTATGCGAGCCTTTGCTCGTCAATCAGAAGAAGAAATGTAAGCCCCGTCTCCTGGCGGAAGAGGCGCGCATAGTTCCGATCTCCGAGTCCGACTGCAGCCAGAGTTGCACCCTTCCGCTCAAACGCGCTTTGGTGTTCGCGCAACTGCGCGACATGCTCGCGGCAAAAGATTCACCCATAATGCCGTAGAAAAACCAGAACCGCTGGCCGTTGCTCCCAGAGCGATCCAAGACGATGATCGTGGCCGTCGCAATCGGGCAGACTAATGGGAGCCAGAACTTCACTGAGGGGTCGAGCCATTATCCATCTCCCAGCAGTTTCCCGTAACCCTGCAAGCTCGACACATTGTCGAATACCGCCTTCACACCCGCCGTGATTGGAATCGCAAGGACCAACCCAATCCCGCCCCACAGCGTTCCCCAGAACATCAGGGCGACGGTCACTATCAGCGGATTCAGATGGACCCGCGATCCCACCACTTTGGGATACAGCACATTCAGAGCCGTCAAATGTAAGACCGCAACCACTACCCCGATCATAATGTAAATAGTAGGTTGATCGTAGACTGCCAGGCCCGCAATCAGCGGAGGCGCCATAGCCAGTGGCATACCCACATACGGCACCAAACTCAGAAAGCCACTAAGCGGTCCGATAATTGCCCAATAAGGTAAGCCGATACCTAAGAAAAATACGCTACTCAGCCCTCCGAGCAGAAGTCCTAGAAGAAAGTTG
>JBBSHP010001148.1:0-1802 GCA_038232555.1 Bryobacterales bacterium | reverse complement strand
CGGGTCCGCGGCTTTCGATTTCTACGGCGCCAACCGGGTCGGCGACAATCTGTTTGCGAATTGCCTGCTGGCTCTGAATGCGCAAACCGGCGAGCGCATCTGGCATTTTCAAACGGTGAAGCATGACGTGTGGGATCGCGATCTGCCCTCGCCTCCGGCTCTGGTTACGGTGAACCGGAATGGGAGAAGCATTGATGCCGTCGCGCAGCCGACAAAATCGGGATTTGTGTATCTGTTCGAGCGCCAGACCGGGAAACCGCTTTTTCCGCTCGAAGAGAAGAAGTATCCGGCCAGCGATGTGGATGGCGAAGTAACTGCCGTAACTCAAGCGTTACCCGTTAAGCCGCCGCCCTTTGCAAGACAGACACTCACGGAAGCAATGTTAACCACACGCACGCCGGAAGCCCATGCGGCGGCGCTAGCACAATTTAAGAAGCTCCGGAGCGCGGGTCAGTTTATCCCGCCGAGTCGGGAAGGCACAGTGGTGTTCCCCGGATTCGACGGTGGCGCGGAATGGGGCGGCTCGGCGTTCGACCCTGAGACTGGCCTGCTGTACGTGAACTCAAACGAGATGGCATGGATTCTCCGCTTGGTGGAACGGCCTGCTGACTCGTCGCGAACCACTGCGGGCGGCCTGTATCGCAAGCAATGCGCTTCTTGTCACCGCGAGGACATGCGCGGAACTCCGCCGGAATTCCCTTCGCTGCTTGGCCTAAGCGGGCGCACCAGCGCTGCCCAAGTGTTCAACATCGTTCATGAAGGTGCCGGACGCATGCCGGCCTTTGCCAATCTAGACACTGAAGCTATTCGCGCGATCGTTCAGTATGTAATGCACGGCTCGGACAGCACGCTGTCAAATGCAAGGGAGCCTTCGCCAATCGATTTGAAGTATGGAATTGACGGGTACAATCGGTTCCTGGATCCCGACGGCTATCCGGCCATTCAGCCGCCTTGGGGCACGCTGAACGCAATCAACCTCAATTCAGGAAAACTCGACTGGAAAATCCCGCTGGGCGAATACCCGCAACTGGTGCAAAGCGGCATGCATAACACTGGTAGCGAAAATTATGGAGGGCCAGTTGTGACGGCGGGAGGTCTGTTGTTCATAGCGGCGACGAATTTCGACAATGAGTTTCGGGCCTTCGACAAGAAGACGGGAGCCCTGCTGTGGCAGACCACCCTCCCTGCGGCTGGGAATGCCACTCCTGCAATTTATGAAGTGGGCGGACGGCAGTTCATCGCGATCGCGTGCGGGGGCGGTAAGTCAGGGGCCCCTTCAGGAGGAAAATACGTTGCGTTCGCATTACCCGAAGCCGGCAAACCCAGCCCTCGCGCAGACCCGCCGTTCTGAGGTCCTCTTTAGTGAGTCAACATGAAAACACTTATTTCCGATTCGCGCTGGCGGTGCGAAACATGAGGCCCTCTCGCTGACCTATATGCATGCAGGCCTGCATCAAGCGCGGCGCCACGTTGATGAAAAGGTGACCATCACATGAAAGTGGAGAAGGAGCGCGGCGGCGATTTCATCACTGTCCAGTCCATTGCCAAGGCTGAGTAGAGTCGTCGCGCCGGCTACGCAAGCCAGCGCAGGATGAGGTCTTCCGGGCTGCTGCTGGATAAAGTGATCGGCTCGCTTCGTGCTTCGGAACCGGCCTGCACGAATACGGCCAGGATGCCATCCGGAGTAGGCCGCAGTTCGAGTTTTCGCTCTCGCGATTCCAGCCTGAGAGTGGAGCCCAGCCAGAGGATTCGCACGTTGCTACGGGGCGTGTGACCAGCCCGCGTTGGCTGGTCCAGGTGCG
>JBBSHP010001147.1:0-1805 GCA_038232555.1 Bryobacterales bacterium | reverse complement strand
TTCGATCCGCCGGATGATGTTGCGTTGAGCGTGTACTGCGCTGTATAGACGTGGCCTTTCTCCGGCACGTCCTGCTGAGTGTTGGAGTTCCCGGCGATGTAGATAAAGATGTCGCCAACATCCTCGAATGGGGCAGACCATGTCACGGTCCAGACGCCAGTGGTGCTGGGACTGGAATGTTCGATAAATTGGACGGTCGCGTTTGCGCGGCAACCTTTCGCCCCTTTAGGTGTCCCGTCGTCGCAGAGTACACCTTGATTTGGACCAGCGGTAAAGTCCCCGGCCTGTCCATCAGCCGGACTGCTTGCCAGCCGCGCCGTCATCTGAAACCCGAAAAATTTTTCGGCTGCGTCGGTCACCTTTACCGTCAGCATTTGTTGCTGTCCCGGCGTATAGGTCAAACCATTCGCAAACAGGACCTCGATCTTTCCTCCGCCTCCATTGATTGGTGGTCCGCCGGTGTGACACTTAGCTTGAGCGCATGAGAGGGGATTATCGCCCGGGGCTCCAGTATTCCGTTGGTCCGGCCCCGCCTTGAACGCATAACCCAATGCCGCTGTGCAAAGCAAAAACGAACAACCTGCTGCGAAATATTTGTGTTTTCGCTTCATCGTTAGTACCCCATTCCGTCTAGGCATTCTTTCTCTTACTTCAGTAAACACGCCAATGCTTTTTTAGCTGTGGTGCTTAATGGAACTTCATCGAATAACATCTTAGACAGGAAAGAGAATCCCTCCGGAACAGCTTTTATGGCTCCTTGCACGACTTCGAACTGGTATTTAGTGTTCACAATGGTATGTGTGAAATGCCCGATCGGTTCTCCAACTTGGGCGCCTGCTAACTGGTCCGGCTCGGGTAACTCCCAGAAGCCCGCCAACCTTGGGCTATTTGGGGGTCGCTTCCAAAACAAAAAATCGCTGCTTGCCCCCGGGATGACGATTAACTTTTTAAATACGATACTGACCCCCGCCCGCTTCAATTTTACGGGGAATTCGTGCTGCCGTGCCTGTCGGCGCGCTTCACAGTGACCGGCGACCGGACACAGCAGGCATTGGGGTTGCCTGGGCAGACACACGGTCGCACCCAATTCCATGACGGCTTGGTTGTTTTCTCCAGGGTGCTTGGGATCGAGCAAATGATCCGCCGCTGCTTGCAGCCTCCGGCGCGTACCGGAGTCACCGATGTCGCCCGGCTCGGCTAATAGGCGGGCCATCACGCGCATGACGTTGCCATCGAGCACAGCCCGGGGATGGCCGAACGCGATGCTCGTAATAGCGGCTGCGGTGTAGTCGCCAATTCCAGGCAGTTCCCGCAGAGCATTGTAATCGGAAGGGAACCCACCTGTTTGCTTAATCGTTTTCGCGGCTGCTTGGAGATTTCGAGCTCGGGAGTAGTAGCCCAATCCGGCCCATGCGGCCAGAAGATCCTGCTCCGGCGCTGAAGCTAAAGTGGCGACGTCTGGAAATCGCGCCAGGAATTTCTCATAATATGGGATCACCGCGCTGACTCGCGTCTGCTGCAACATGATCTCGGATACCCAGATCCGATAAGGATCCCGACTTCGCCGCCAGGGGAGATCGCGCTTGTGGCCGACATACCATCCCAGCAAATTACGCCTGAATCGAACTGCTTCTAACATGGTTGACTTTGAGGGAGGGGCCGCCTGGAGGATGCAAATCTGCTTTGCTTTATTGTAACGCCGTAGCGGATCCGGCTTGGTCACAGATGTTATGATCGCTCAGTGAAGCCGTCGCGCATCGTCCTGATCCTGATTCTGCTGGTTCTGGCGGTTGTAGGCTATGCTT
>JBBSHP010001146.1:0-1815 GCA_038232555.1 Bryobacterales bacterium | reverse complement strand
TCGTACATGTGGTCGTGGCACTTGGCGCAGCCCACCGTCAATCCCATAAAAGCCGTGGAGACGGTCTCGACCGCTACGATCGGCATCTCCTGAGTGTTCTTTCCATCCCGGACCACATCGCCGCGAGCCAGAAATCCGAGTGCGAACATATCCTCGGGCCGTGGTTCCAAAGGCGAGCGCACACCCGTGTTGGACATTTGCGTGCGGTTTTTGCCGCGGTAGCCCGTCAACTGCGTGCGCACGAATTGGTCATACGGCAAGTCGCTGTTCAGGGCGTTAACCACCCAATCCCGCCAAAGGTGAATTCCCGGAGCGGCCGTCATACGCTCATCCGCATCGGCGTAACGCAGGACATCCAGCCAGTGCCGTCCGTAGCGTACACCGTGCTGGTCGTCAGCGAGGAGCCCGTCGACCACCTTTTCATAGGCACCCGGAGAATCGTCCTTGATGAAGGCTTCCTGTTCCGCTGGCGTGGGTGGGATTCCAATCAGATTGAGATACACACGACGGAGCAGTGTGCGCTTGTCAGCCTGGTCGACCGGTTTCAACTTCTTAGATTTGTACTCCGCCGCTATGAACGCATCAATCGCATTTGCAGATTTGGCCGCCTCGGCTGGTACCTCAGGGCGGGTCAACGGGCTAAGAACCCAGAGTTTAGGTTTGGCCGGTGCGGTTGTGGGCGGGGACGCCGGTGTAGCGGCAGTTAGTGTGAAGCCAGAACAAAACAGGAGCAACGACAAACGCTGGGGACTCAGACGAAACAAATTCGCCTCCGTGGGGCAGGGGTGGGCCGCCCCATAATTATAACTTGCTCCCTTATTTCACGACTGCTGCCGACACCATCTCGAGGATTCTTCTCACTCCGTCATCGGTACCGATCGGACCATCGCTGAACTGGCTCCTCGCCGGCGATTTCCAGTTATCTCGCGAGCCGTCGTACTTGTAGGTTTGCGGCAATCCGGTCAGCGCCGGATTGTATTGCTGGTCGCTACCCGCCATCTTGTAGATCACCAGATCCAGGCACGGGAAGATCATTATTACGAATCCACCGCCACCCGACTTGAAATAGGCATCGCGCGGAGCACCGGGAACGTGACCGTCCGCGTTCACTTCAAACATGAGGCTGAAGGGAGCATGCTTCTGGTACGGCGACGGGTGACTGGCTGCTGCAATGTAATCCGCTGGAACCAGTTGCTGGTTTCCCCACCGGCCCTGGTGGAGCAGCATGTACCCGAAACGCAGGTTGTCGGTGGAGCGAATCGCGCAGTCCGCACCGCCTGGAGTATGCGCCAGCTTGGTGTCGCCTCGATTTAATGCATAGCCCCAGGGACCCCAGCCCATCGGTTTGGCCAGTTTTTCGTCAATATATTGCTGCATCTCCATTCCTACCAAGTGGCGAAGAACGATCGAAGCGACATGCGGAGATTGGGACGTGTAGGAGTAGCCTTGGCCTGGATCCGTCCACAACGGTGTATGCAGGGCGCTCTGATCCTGGTAGTCGGGACCCAGCTTCGCGCGATCGGGCCGAGGCAGCGCTTCCAGTTTCACCGAAGGCTCGAAGTTCACGAAGCCGGGGTTGGATCCTTCACCGTGCAAGCCGGCTCCCATGCTGAGCAGGTGGCCCAGCGTGATGTTGGCTTTTCGAACGTCGTCCAGCGGCAATGCCTCAGGCAGATACTTCGCGTTGAAGACTTTGGTATCGAGGCCGTCGGGGATCTTCTGCCGCTGCTCCTTCAGCATGATTCCGCACGCGATGCTGGTATAGGCTTTGCCCACCGAAGCCATGGCTGGATTGGCCTCGCGATTTCCCTTGCC
>JBBSHP010001145.1:0-1819 GCA_038232555.1 Bryobacterales bacterium | reverse complement strand
TGGCCAATGTGTTCAGACGCGTAATCGTATCCGTCGCGCCCGCTGATATCCCGCGACTTAGCGAGGTCCAGATTGATTCCCATGTCCTTGTTGGCATTGTAGGTCTGTCAGTCTGCATGGCCTTATTCTTTACGGTAGTGCCCTTACTCTTCTCCCGAAGGATCGAAATCAACGATTGGCTGCGCCAGGGAGGCCGAGCTGCAACCGCTGGAGTGGGGCGGCAGAGGCTAAGGAGTTTGCTCGTAACTTTACAAGTAATCCTAACCGTAGTTCTTCTCTCCGGTGCCGGGCTCTTTATACGAAGCCTTTGGCGTTTACAAAAAACCGATCTCGGTTTTAATCCGGAGAACCTGCTGACATTCCACGTTTTCCCCGACAGCGTCCGATATCGAACGCCCGAGCAGATCGCGGGTTTTTATACGCTGATTCGCGACCGCATCAAGGTTATCCCAGGTATGGGAGAGACCTGTGTTGTAAGCCATCCACCTTTTAGTATGGGGGCTATGGGAAATCCCGTCGGGCTTCCAGGGCAGCCGCGAAAGCAGGGCGAGCAGATGGGGGCGCAAACAGTTATTGTCACCCCAGAATATTTTCGAGCGCTCGGAATTAAACTTATAAACGGCCGTTCTTTCACAGATGGTGATACGCAGGGCGCGCCGGCGGTCGTTGTAATCAACGAAAATTTGGCACGGCAACTGTCCCCATCCGAGGACCCGCTAGGGAAGCAAATCGAGATCAATGCTGCACAGTTCCCCGATCCGGACAACGTGCGACCCCGAACTGCGCAAATCGTTGGTGTTGTCCCGGACACCAAGCAGTTCGCTCTCACGCTGCCGGCTCACAACATGGTTTATGTTCCTTTTGCGCAAAACCCGGCGCCGTCGATGTTCGTGGTGGCGAAGACGCAAATTCACTCAGCCTCGTTAGTCAACAGTGTCCGAGCCGTCGTGTCTAAACTGGACCCGGACCAACCTGTTTTTGATGTGCAAATGATGATTGAAAGAATCCGCTCGTCACAATCGGAGCGGCATTTCAACGCAACGCTGTTGGTCTTATTTGCCGCGCTTGCCCTTGTCGCCACAGCGATCGGAATGTATGGCACACTTGCATTCTGGGTGGCTCAGCGGACGCATGAAATCGGGGTGCGCATGGCTCTTGGCGCCGGCAAGCGTGAGGTATTGTCGCTCGTCGTTGGCAAGGTCGCGCGGTTGATGTTTGTCGGCATCGCGCTGGGATTGCCTGCTTCATTTGCGATGGTCCGGTTAATCCGGTCATTTGTGTATCAGGGTCAACCTGGCGCCGACATATTTTACGGAGTCCGCAGTGTTGATCCTGTGGCGCTGCTGGCGATGCTCAGCGTACTCTTTGGCTCAGCAGCGATTGCTGCGGTAGTTCCGACATGGCGCGCGACTCGCATCGATCCAGCGCGCGTATTGCAAACCGAATAGGTCCGTGGTCGCACACCTTGCAATGCGCTATTAGAAGCTAAAGCAGCGCTTCCTCCAGATCGGATTCCGAGTACTCATCTTTCAATCCGAGGAATTCGAGAATGAACGGGGCTTTGATTTCTTCGTCAGCGCTTACTGCGTCTCTCTTCTCGGCCTTGCCAGCTTTTTTCAGCGTCGCGACCTGGCCGCGCGAGAGCGCGGTTCGTTGGTAGAATTGACTGGAAATCTGACGATCGAGCTGGCGCACAGACCAGCCGGAGCACGGCGCTTCGTTCCCGTAAACTTCCTCGCTTCCTCGTTGCGCAGTGCAAGTACGCGCACGTAGGCGGACCACGGCTATGGAAGTGGCTGGCGATCCAGCGTAATTGCGA
>JBBSHP010001144.1:0-1834 GCA_038232555.1 Bryobacterales bacterium | reverse complement strand
CATCCAGAAAGCGTCGAGGTGGACCTTGTGCTGCGGCTGTTCCTCCGTCGTGTGTTGCCGATCGGAATGCGGGGATCCCATCAGGAAGTCTCCCGCCGGGATCGCAGCCATGCTGTATGACACCGTCGTGTTCGGGATTGTAATGTTATAAGCCGATCTCTTCTCAGCCGGACGGGCCTGAATACGGTCGTGCAATTCGCGCACGGTTTGCGCTTCATCTTTGGTCTGCCCGAAAACTGCAGGGGCGTAAACCAGCAACGCTAATAAATATGTACCCGCGTGGGACATGCTCTAGCTTGTCGCCGCCTACACGAACTTGGTGATGCCTGGCAGCGCCCGTGGCTGCACGGGTAGGCTGCCTTTCCAATCCAGATGTTCGGGAACCAGCTTCTCCTGGGAATTCATAGCCTGTTCCCAGGTGACCTGTTGACCCGTATACGCGGCCATCCGGCCCATGATCGCCAACATGGTACTGGTTGCCAGCCGCTTTCCGTCATTGTGGGCCTGGCCCTTACGGATGGAAGCGAACAGCACATCGTGCTCGCGCTGGTACATGTCGTATTTAGGACCAGTCCAGGTCCAGTTCGTCTTGCCCTCTATGCGCGGAACGGGCCCACGCCCGATCGTGCAAATACCATCCGTGCCAAGCAAGTAATCCGAGTTCTCGTTATAGCAACCTTCCGCTTGCCGGTTTGCTATGAAGGCGCGTACGCCTTTCGGATAGAGGTAATTCACCTCGAAGTGATCGAAAATGTTGCCCCCCTCAGCCGGAATGGTACGTCCGCCCACTCCCACGCAGCTGATAGGAGGCTCATCGTGCATGGCCCACGCTACCTTATCCACGCTGTGCACGGCCTGTTCCACCAGGCTATCGCCACACAGCCAAACGAAGTTGTACCAGTTACGAATCTGCCACTCCACATCGCTCATCCCGGCCGGACGCGCACTCGCTGGCGGCATGGGCTTAACAGGATTTGTGTAGTAGGTGGCGTAGTAAGCAACCAGCCGCCCGATCGCACCATCATCAATTTGCTTGAACGTATCCTGAATGGTCTGGTTGTAACGCCAGCAAAACCCCGCCACAAGAGAAAGCTTTTTCTCCTTGGCTTTTTCCACTGTTTCAAGCACCCACCGGATACCAGGAGCATCCGTTGCAACTGGTTTTTCGGCGAAGATATGCTTGTTCGCCGCAACACAGGCGGCCAGATGGAGCGGACGGAAACCGGGCGGCGTCGCGAGCAGGACAGTATCGACGCCACTCCCAATCACCTTCTCGTATGCATCAAGCCCCAGGAACTGTTTGTCCGGATCGGTCTTCACCCGATCGGCAATCTTCTTGACCCGCTTCAAGGAATCCAGGCACTTGGTGATACTGCTCTGGTCGATATCGGCGACAGCCGTCAGTTCGGTATAGTCATCGGCATGCAACGCTTGCGAAGCCGCGCCCGAACCTCGCCCACCGCACCCCACCAAACCTACTTTGATGGCGTTAGTAACAGTTTGCCCCGAGATTATCGCGGGGAAACCGGTGACTAAAGCAGCGCTTATAGCGCCAGAGGTTGTCTTCAGAAAATCGCGCCGGTCGGAGTTGGGAGGTTGATCGCTCATGACATCCTCTATTTTCTCCTACTTCTGCGACGTTTGCCGGAGAAGAGGATGCGACTATTCGTACCGGAGCGCTTCGGTGGGGTTCAATTGGGAAGCGCGGCTGGCAGGCAGAATCCCGAAGACCACGCCAACCAATAACGAAACTCCGAACGCCACAACGATCGATGTCAGTGAGACCGGCACTCGAAACGCATCGGTAAAGAACCCTACGCTGAGCGGGACTGCT
>JBBSHP010001143.1:0-1839 GCA_038232555.1 Bryobacterales bacterium | reverse complement strand
TGCGCGGGCTGGCCGATTTCCAGCCTTACGTCTATGATCGTGTGGTCGCCAACACGGAGCATGATGCCGGATTGCTGATAGGTCCGAAAACCGGACTGCTCCACCCTGAGAACGTAAGGGCCGGGCGGCAAGCCGAGCAAGTGATACGCCCCGCGCTCATCGGTGCTCGCGGTAGACCGGGCCATGGTGGTCTGCTGCTCGGCGTGTATGTGGGCGTTGGGAATCAGCAGACCGTCCGGGTCCTGGACTGAGCCTGACAATTCGGCACGTCCGGATTGACCAAATGTGCATGTCTGGAGCAGCAGGGTAACGGTGATGAGATGTGATAGCGTAAGAAGCAAGTTCCTGATTCTGTCTTTCTTACAAGACGATGTCATTTTTATAAGACAATAGCATGCCCGATCGCAAAGAAGCCAACGCGGACCAGCAGATACAGAACAATCTGGCCAAGCTTCGAACGAAGCGCGGCGTTCCATCCTCCACGCTCGCCAAGCTGGTCGGGGTGAACAGACAAACGATCTACGCCATTGAAGCGGGTCAGTATGTGCCCAACACCGCAGTGACATTGCGTTTGGCAGCCGCACTGGGAGTGACGGTGGAAGAGCTGTTCCATTTGAGAACCGGCGCTGCGGAAACGCCCGACCAGCAAGAGATGGAGATTGTTGCTGCCCGAGAGAAGCTACAGCCGGGTCAGCCGGTGCAATGGTGTCGAGTGGGCAAGCGGACGGTAGGAGTGCCGGCCACGCCGATGCCGAGCTACCTTGCACCAGCTCACGGGTTTGTTAGCAAACCGGCTTCACGAGGACGGCCGAAGACCACGGTGCGGCTGGCAGACGGAGGCGGTCCGGTGGAACGGCTCCTGCTGGCGGGCTGCGATCCGGCGATGTCGGTGCTGGCGCGGCACCTGAGACAATGCGACGTGGAACTTCTGCTTGCGCCGGTGAATAGTTCGCAAGCGCTGACGCTGCTTCGTGACGGACTGGTTCACATCGCGGGCACACACTTACGCGAGGAAGCGACACAGGAAGATAATCTTCCGGCGATCCGCGCGTTGTTCCCCAAAAAGGGCGCTGTGGCTGTGGTCACGTTTGCTGAGTGGGAGGAGGGGCTGGTGACAGCGGCCGGCAACCCCAAGCGCATCAAAACTCTCGAGGATCTAGCCCGTCCGAAAATTCGGATGATTAATCGTGAGCTGGGCGCAGGCAGCCGGCGATTGCTGGACATGCGCCTGAACGAGGCCGGCATCGCCAGCGCAAAAGTAAGCGGCTATGAGCAAATATGTTTCGGGCACCTGGCGGCCGCTTGGCACGTAGCAACCGGCTTGGCTGACTGTTGCGTTGCCACCCGTTCGGCCGCGCGCGCTTTCGGCTTAGGATTCATACCCCTCGTGCTGGAACGATACGACTTGGTGGTGCGTAGGGAGCACTGGGGAAGCACGGGGCTGACTCGCTTACTGGACACTTTGAGCAAGGGCGGTTTTCGCCGTGAACTTGAAGCACAGGGCGGTTACGACACACGCCAGACCGGACAGCGGGTTGTGTGAAGGGCAGTTTACCAGGAGATCTCGAGAAGGGAAACACCTTGACGCGGGAGAGTGAGTTCCAGCTTGGTGGCCCCCGCGCGGGTATCGATCCAGCGTGGTGAATCGAGTTGCTGCAATTGTCCGGCTGCTTCGAGCGCCGTGTACTGCTCCGCGCTGGGAGATTGCGGTGAGCCCATGCGCTTCCACGCACTCCATGCGTTGCTGTGGGTTTCGTCAATCCGGAAGTGAAGCAACAACACCCGCGGTGCGCCTGCCGGGATACCCGTAATCTCAACCTGTACATTCGCGGCCGGGCC
>JBBSHP010001142.1:0-1841 GCA_038232555.1 Bryobacterales bacterium | reverse complement strand
GGTGAACTGCCTTACAAGCTCGTCGTTTTCGATAGCGAGGTTGTGCTGTCAATATTGGTAAAGCGCAGCGGCCAGCCGGCAGCGCTATTGGTTAGGCACGTTCCCTTCGCGCGCACGATGAGCATCTTGTTTGATTACTTTTGGCAACAGGCCGAGCCGCTTGTATTCGACGGGGCAAAAAAGAGACGCCGCATAAAAACTATGGCTGGGGTCGCTGACCCAGGCATTCCGCCGTCGCCGCCTGCCGTTGCCGCTTCGGATGGCAAGACTGAGGACGATGCAATCAGCCGTGTCTAATCGTTATGGATCCACGGGTGCGCACGGTAACCGCCTTTATGGGGGTAACCTCCATCGAAGACTCACCGTCGGTGAACTGGCGCGCGTCGCGCAGCTTGCGCCGGCTCGTCTGCGTCAGCTCTTTCGAACTGAAACGGGCAAATCACCGATCCAATACCTGATGGAATTACGCATGCGACGGGCGAAAGAGTTGCTCGAGACCTCGTTCGACAGCGTCAAGGAAATCGCCGCGCGGGTTGGGATCAACGACGTTAGTCATTTTGTGCGCAAGTTCGGGCTGGCTTGGGGCCTCACGCCAACCAGACACCGCTCGCGGCATCATCGCAGTGTTTCGCACAGTGCACAAAAGGCCAACCCGGTTAGCAGATGAGTAGAAAGTTTCTAAATGTCGCGCCGGCGCGCAACAGCTGTAGCCGCCCCGCTGTGTCGCGGCGTTGGCAGCGCGGGGCCAGCGATCGCGCAATCGCAGGACCATCGCCGCATTCTAACTGCCGCACTTGTCAGTGGTCACTGCTTTATCAGCGAAACGGCTAACAAATGATCGTTTTGACCAACACAACTTTCTTCCTGTCCTGCCGGGAAAGCCGACACTTCTCGCGGCGCACAACGGGACAGAACAACCAACTGATGAACTTCGGTCCTAATCGCTCGCAACGCCAACCGCACATTATAAAATGACAAAAAATCCTCCGCACCGCCTTTCCACTCTCTTTCTTCTGCGCATTTCGAGCGCTGCCATCCTCGCTCTGATTGGCGGTGTGCTGGGTACGATCGCGTTCGCGGCCACGCCAGCAAACGGAAACTGGAACGAAGTGGCGTTGACAACAACTCCACGAGGGGGCGCTCTGCCAGGCATCGCTTACTTGTTGGGGATTTCTGGTGTGGAGGGTTTGGCCGCAAACGATTCGTGCGACGGCATCAACGTTGTTACCGATCCGGCGGGGGATGCGAGCAATCCAAGCGGTTTGGGAGGTAGCACTGACCAGGTCGACATCACAGGCGTGTCGTTTTCAACCAATCCGGGCAAAACCACACTGACTACAACACTGAAGGTGAAGAACCTTTCGGTGGTCCCGGTTACGGGAAGCACCTTCACCACGTATAACGTTATCTGGACCTCCAGTAACGACAAGACCTACGCCACTCAGGTCAGCGTTCCCGACCCGAGCGGCCCCAGTTTCTTCTGGGGAGAGTTCGACGCGAGCGTCAACCAGCTTGTTACGTACAATCAGACCACAGGCGTAATCACAGAAGGCGCGGACGGCACCGTCACCGTCGATGTCCCGCTCACCGGTATCGGAATTCCTGTTATCCCCATCGATCCTAACGATCCAAATGCAAAAGCGGCGGTGACAAATCCTTACGCTCTGACTTTTGCCGGACTAGGAGCCTTCGGAAGCGGGGTTGTCTACACGGCTCCCGCCGATCGTGGTCCCAATCTGGACTTCGGGAAGCGGTGGGCTGTCTGCGCTGGAGCGCCGTCACCTACGCCGTCACCTACGCCACCACCAAGTCCCATCATCACCACCTACGCCGGCGGGCCG
>JBBSHP010001141.1:0-1851 GCA_038232555.1 Bryobacterales bacterium | reverse complement strand
CCGTGAAAGTGAATCTCTGGGTGAAAGAGCCCGACGTGCCACCCGTCGCGACGACCTGGGAGACGTCTTCGAACAGGTTTCCCGATAGCATGTTGCCATTGGCAAATGTCATGATGAAGGTTCCGTTGAGCAGTCCAGTAGTCAAATCGATTATGGAATGATCGGTGTACGTAACGGGATTCCAAATCGCGTTCAGACTCGTGTTACCCGAAAGAACAGAACCGGTAAAAAGGCCGTTAACGATCAGAGTATTACCTACTTGAACCGGAGGCCCGGTTAGCCCTCCAGTAAAGCTGTAGGTGACGGCGATGGTGGCGGCATTTGCTCGAATGCCCATGCCGCAGGCGAGCGCCAGAATAACAATGTAGATCTTGTTCATATTTGCTCCTCCACCTGTGATAAGGAAAACGCGGGGGTAGAGTTACACCCTGGAGTAACTTAAGGTACGATTGGAGACTCGCGCCGGCAGTATGGAAATGTGTCCGCAGTGCAACGCCGATTTGAAGGCCGGAGATCCTGCGGGCTTGTGCCCTGTCTGCCTATTCGCCGGAGCTGTCGGCCCAGGTTTCACATCCAGCGAACCGGAAACTCAAACCGTTACCGCACCTTTACAGGAAGCAGCCGAGCGGGATAGCTTCGGGCCCTATCGCATCTTGACAGTCCTCGGCGAAGGAGGCATGGGGACGGTCTACCTCGCCGAGCAGACCGAACCGATCCGCCGGCGCGTAGCCCTGAAAGTGGTCAAGCTGGGCATGGATACCAACCAGGTATTAGCCCGCTTCAATCATGAACGCCAGTCCCTGGCGCGTCTGGAGCACTCCAACATCGCCCGGATCCTCGACGCGGGGGCCTCCTCGCGGGGGCGGCCGTTCTTCGTGATGGACTACATTGAGGGTGCCAGCATCACGATCTGGTGCGACCGGTCTCGGCTGACGACGGCTCAGCGGCTCGAGCTGTTCCTCCCCGTCTGCCGCGCAGTCCAGCACGCCCACAATAAGGGAATCATTCACCGCGATATCAAACCTTCGAACGTACTGGTTGCGGTCGAAGACGGTAAGCCGGTTCCGAAGGTGATCGACTTCGGAATCGCCAGAGCCGTCGAAATAGGCGATTCGGGGACCACATTCTCCACGCAATTTGGCCAGATGCTTGGCACACCGGAGTACGCCAGTCCCGAACAGGCCGACATCGTCGCCGGTGAAATCAGCGCCGCCAGCGACGTGTACTCGCTGGGAGTCCTTCTTTATGAAATGCTAGTTGGTGCCGTCCCTTTCGATGGTGGGCTGTTGCGGAAAGCGGGTTTCTCCGAAATGCTCCGGATTGTCCGCGAAGAACAAGCGCCGTCACTGGATCAGAGGCTCAGTTCTCTCGGGCCAACTACGCAGGAGATCGCCGCCCGGCGCGGAACCAACACCGCCACTCTCCGAAAGCTGCTGACCGGCGACCTGACCTGGATCGTCCAAAAAGCGCTGGAGAAATCTCCGCAACAGCGCTATGCCGGCGAGTTTCTCACTCTCTGGAAAGATGCCGATCCCGACATTCCGCTTCTCCAGCAAGCGAAGACCGAGTTTGCCCGCCTGTAACTTCCTTCAGACGTCATGACATCTCTCACACCTGCGGGACGCAACGAAGGTCCCACCACAAGTTGGACACTCGTCGTCGCAGCGGGCAATCCAGTGGATCCGAATTGCCATAACGCCCTGGTGCGCCTACCGCTAGCTCCAGGGAAATCAATCGTAGTGTATTGGCCCCTGCTCAGTAGAAAGCCATGAGTGACAGTGCCAGCCATGTAAAATCCAACGATGTCGCCGCGAGTGTTGAATCCCCAGGGTATCGTTGCGGTAGCGCCGG
>JBBSHP010001140.1:0-1854 GCA_038232555.1 Bryobacterales bacterium | reverse complement strand
GGCGGCGATCTACCTTGCAACAGTAGTTGTGGCTGGCCCTGGCAACAGCCTTATTTATGGAGATCGAGCGATTGCGGGAAGCTTACTCATCGCTATAGTGGTGAGCATTTCGTCGATCGCTGTACTGAGGACCTCCCTTTGGCCACTCGTGCTCATGTTCCTCGCCGTAGCCACGAGCCTTTCTCGGGCCGCAACTGCTGTAACTTTGATTCTGATGGTTACTTTGACTCTCCGGGGCAAACCGGGCGTGGCCTTGGTGAAGGCCGTGATGTATGTCGGAGGGGGAATTCTCTCTGTATTTTTGGCGTACATGTATTGGAGTCCATTTCGAGCGCGGTTCGTTCAAGGGGATGGGTACGCAGTCGGTGGAATAACTGTGGGGTCCTCAGGACGGACGCAACTTTGGAGCGTCGTCTTCAATCATTGGAAAATTCATCCATGGACTGGTTACGGGGCAGGTTCATCAGAAACTTATACAACACAACAATTCGTCACCATTTCTCACCCGCACGATGATTATCTAAGGCTGCTGCACGATTTCGGTATAGTAGGTTTATTCCTTTTCCTACTCGCGATGTTTTCGCTCCTGCACGCCAGCATTCATCGATACAGGGCATCCAGCGGCACAGACAAAGCCTTGCATCTTGCCGCGGCGCTTGGGATCCTTCAACTTCTTCTGTCTATGATCGCAAACAACCCACTCGCGTCCGTCTTCGGCATGCTTGCGCTGGGCGCGATATTAGGTGCCAGCCGCGCTCGGTCGCTCACACCCGTTGACAAGCTAGCCAACCGCGATCAAGGAAACTGCGCGACAGGATAGTTTAGAGATCAGACTGGCTTCCCCCGGGCGCGAGCGTTCTCCGACTGCGACGTTTATATGTTAGCCGCCGTCGAAGGAAGGGCGATAAGTTGCCGTTTCGCGCTGTTTGTCGCGCTTTTGTTCGCGCCCGGCGCGCAGTGATGCGCTAAACGCGCCGACATGACACCGAAGCCGCGTCTAGTGCACCTATTGGAGAAAGTCTTCACTCACGCAACTGGCTTGCACGAGCGCGAGCATGCGGAATCGGCCTTTTGGATGGGTTGATCGCAGGAGCGCGGGGCGTTGTTATCCGGCTCTTCACAATTGAGGGTGTACGCCGACCCGCCCTACACCCTCAATTGTGAAGAGCCTCTTTGCCACGCTGAAGACCGAGTTCTACTACCGCCGCGTCTGGCCCACCCAGGCCGGCGCCAAGCTCGCCGTCGGGGCATGGATCGAGGACCGCTACAACCGGCGTCGCCGGCACTCCTCGATCGGCCAGATCCGCCCCGTGGCATTCGAGATGCAACACTGCAACCAGACCGCGGCAGATCAAGAAGCCGCATAACCCCGTGTCCACCGTCCGGGGTCAGGGCCAAAGGACGCACTGACGACCCTTGCGATCGTGGTGCTCGACCAGCTAGAGCTCCTTCCATGGAGGCCAGCGCCTCAGCATCTGGGCCCGCTGCAGCTGAGGCGCTCTATAAGCGATCCCGCCCTGTAGGGTAAGACTAGCCCGGGCTGGGTTAAGCGATAAGGGGGGTGACCATCGGGATGGGCATCCAAGGCGGCCGAGATGAGGTGCAGGGCCGCGCTTTGATGTCCGCTGCGGCGGCCAGAGGACTCACGCTGGTCGGCAGCGGAGTCCCCTCCGTGCTGGCATGGGCCCTGATGAGCAAGCGGCTCGACTCAACTGACTTCGCGGGCGTGTCGCTCGCTTTAGCGCTCCCCACGCTCGCCAGCTTCGTTCTTCCAGCCATGGGCGCGCGCATCGCCAACTCTGCTGCGATAGGCCCTGAAGAATTTCACGACTCTATCGCTCGTTCTGTCCGATC
>JBBSHP010001139.1:0-1857 GCA_038232555.1 Bryobacterales bacterium | reverse complement strand
GCTCAAGACCCCTGGACAGCCAGCGCTACCAACCTCAAAACCGCTTTTACAGGCCCAATTGTCACCGCTTTGATTGCGGTGGCAGTTGTCATAACGGGGATGACGTTCGCCTTCTCGGAAGGCCAAGGAAAACGCCAACTCACTGGATTGCTATTCGGCGGAGCGATGGCCATGGGGGCGGCACGGTTCATGGCGTGGATTTTCACCTAAAGGCATCATGCGGCCGACGTACCGTTCGCTGAACAAACACCTGACGCTCATGGGCTGCGATCGCCAGCTGATGATTGCAGCCATGTTTGTGGGCTTTGGCCTATTCGTAACGCTTTCGAGCATCACGGTAGGGCTGGTGACATTCGGGATCTTTGCCGCATTGGGCCGCTATAAAGCGAAGGACCCGGCCCGGCTTCGGCTGTTATTCAACCCGGGCGGTGCCCGTAATCGGTATGATGCTGCGATTCTCCGTCCATTTCCGGTGAGTTTCCATGACTAAGCTCTCCGCGTTGAAGACGGATTCAAGAAGGCGGGCGCGATGCATGAGCAGTTCGCGCCTTGCTCTTTCATAGGTGAATCCGTTGTCCTCACAAAGCGCCAGGACCTTTTCACCGTTCTCCGGGTTCCCGGTATCGATCCGGAATGCCTGGACGTTGCGCAACTGAACCACATTGTTCAGCGGTTCGAATCATCGCTACGCATTCTCGGTCCGGAATATCGCGTGTACCAATACATCCTGAAGCAGGACTCGCCGAAGTTGCCCGCGGCAGAGCATCCTGGCCCAATCACGGAGCGGCGCCAGGAATGGCTGAACAGCCGTGCTGCTGATCTTTTCTCCGTCAATCTCTTTCTTGTGGTGCTTCGGGAGCGAACACTGCACGACACCAGCACCCCCCGCACGGTAACGCGCGACTTGCTGTCCCGGTTTTCCACCAAGCAGAGCAGGGAGGTTGTTCGCGGAGACCTGGCTCGTGAGTCAGAGCTATTGACCACGGCCGTGAATTCGCTTGCCGTGCAGCTGCAGGACACAGCGAGCCCTTACGTGTTGGGGCGGGTAGAGACCATGGGCTTTCTGCGGCGCTTGGTGAACTACACGCCCTGGAAGGCTGACACGGGTGCGGCGGTGCAGGACTTCCACGTCGATCAGCAGATTGCGCAATCCGGTATTGAGTGCTGGCCGCGGCATTTGGAGCAGGACGATCACTTGATTAAGGTCCTGTCTTTGACAGAGCTACCGGCACAGACGTTCTCTCATCTTTTGCGCGGCCTGCTTTCTGTCCCTTGCGGCTTTGTGATTTGCACGGAATGGAAGCGCGAAGACAACCATAAGATGCGGAAGGAGATCGACCGCAAGCGGCGTCATTACCACTTCGCGAAGACTTCCATGATGTCCTACGTGGGCGGCGGCTCCGATACCAAGGAGCATGAAATCTTGATCGACGATTCGAAAACCGCCGTGGTAGAGGAACTGAACCGCTGCCTTCGCGAGATGGAGGTAAATGAAAACTTCTTTGGCCGGTTCTCGCTCACGATCTCTCTCTACAACCGGAGTGAAGCCACTCTGAAGCGGTCAGTCGCCAAGATGGCGGAAGTGTTTTCCACGCACGACGCCAAGCTGACCGAGGAAACGTACAACATGCTGAACGCCTGGCTCTCGATGGTGCCGGGCAACTACGCCAGCAACTTCCGGTCGCTACTTTTGCTAAACATCAATTATGCGGACCTCTCTTTCCTGTTCGCGCCGGCTACAGGAGAGAGGCGCAACGCCCACCTGGACAGCCCGTGTCTGGCGGTGGTGGAAACCCGGGAGGCCGCGCCGTACTTCCTGAACCTGCATTACCAGGACGTCGGGCACACGCTGATTCT
>JBBSHP010001138.1:0-1859 GCA_038232555.1 Bryobacterales bacterium | reverse complement strand
GGCGGGATCCCATATCATCACTGTCCAATCTGAAACGGGCGGCAGCGACTGCCCCGCATAGCGAGCCGCGGGCGGGGGATATTGCTCTTTGATCACAATGGAGCGGTTCGGAACCGGTCCTTGACGGCCCGCCGCCGCCCACTGAGCGAACGCCGGTGAGTAGTAGACGCGCACGGCAGGATGCGTGCCATAGTAGACCTTGTTTACGAACGGCCCGGTATCGCGTATGCTTTTGTCGGCGCACCAGCCTTTATAAAGTCCGTCTTTTAAATAATTAAGAATCGCCATTTCGCCCATGGGCCGGCTTGTGGAAGCTTGGCTTGGCGTCTGAGGCACTGGGCTACCGTTGTCGATCAAACACGAGGGAGACGTCTGCGCCCACGCGCTGGAAAAAAGAAAACAAGCGGGCGCGATGAAAAGGACTTTGCGCATAACGGCTCCTTTAGGTATTACCGGTAACGGCGGCGGCTGAGGACCATAGCGGCCACGCCAGAAGCAAGCAGGAGATAAGTTCCGGGCTCAGGCACTGCGCTCCCGGGCGTGATACTTCCAAAGGTGATGTTGTCGAACCCGATCTCATCCACGGACCCTCCAAAATCGACGGAATGGGCCGTGCCGGTGAATCCAACGCCGATTGGAAAAAATGGGCTAAAAAATCCTGTAGGGTCGGGCGCCCCGTTGAAGTCGGTTAGTGGAAGATCGAGAGTGGCGAGCAGCGCGCCGGTCCCGTTCAGGCCTGCATAGACGTTAACAAAACCGGGGATGTTGACAGCCGCGTAATAGAAAGACAAGCCGGTGTCAAAGCCAGCCGCGAGGTTCAGGATCGCCGTACCTTCCAGGAAAAACAGAGCTGTATCCGGCGAAGGTTCACCGCCGAAGTTGCCATTGCCGCCCGCGTCTGAATCAATTAGAGCAAGGGCATTCGCATTGAAATCCACGCCTAGATTCGGACCGGGCCCGCTACCGAAACCACCCGAGCCGCCGAGATAGAAGTTCCCGACCGGCTCCATATCCTGCAGCCCTTCAAACGTAAGCACTATCGGGGCGGCGTGCGCTCCGGTTGCGCAGAGCGCCACCCCGATTGTAAGACGACTAAGTAGGGAGGTCATACCTTGCATTCTGAATTCTATTGCGAACGGATGCAAGGCGATATAGGGGGGTACCACACGAAACTTCAAGCACCCGATCCAGAAATAACCAGCACGAGGCCATAACGGAGAACACGCCCGCCTACGCTTTTCAGAGTCCTGGCCGATGTAGGGCTGATCATGATGTGTTTTCCTTACCTATGTTTTACGCTGGGCCATATACTCAGCCAAGCGGGTGACATCAACGGTGAGCTGGCTGTTACGGCCGTAGTGCACCAAACCGAGAGTTCGCAATTTGCCCATTGTGACGCTCACATGGGGCCTGGTCATCGCTGCCATGCGGGCGAGTTCATCATGTCCCACCGCCAACGTTGACTCGCCTTGGACCTTGCAACTCGCCAACCCTCGGTTTGAGGCAAGCTGTAGTAGCAATCGCCCAAGGCGCGCTTCCGCTCCCCGATGGGAAAGAACTTCTATTCGGCTCTCGGCGTCCGCTAGACGCTTGCAGAACGTGAATGTAAACGCGCTGAGCGCACCGGAATCCCGCTGTAGGTGGATTAGGAAATAGTCGAAGGTTATGTGCAAGACCATGGAATCGACGGACGCCTGTGCGCAATTCTTCCGGGGCCGATTTCGCTCCGAGCAATAACAGAGCTCTCCGAACGATTCACCCGGTTCTATCACCCTGATAATCACATCGCAGCCGGACTCGTCGCTGAGCATAACGACAGCCTGCCCTCGTTCCAGAAAGTAGAGATTGTGGTCGGTGCT
>JBBSHP010001137.1:0-1861 GCA_038232555.1 Bryobacterales bacterium | reverse complement strand
TGTTGCCCCCACCTGAGGTTTCAAACGATGTCGATGCCGAGGGTGAGTTGGGAGTCATCATTGGCAGGAAATGCCGCTTTGTCGCACCGGAGGATGTGAAGAACGTGATCTTCGGCTACACCACCACGCTGGATCTCACAGCCTTGGATGTGCTGCGCAAAAATCCCCGCTATCTCACGCGCGCCAAAAGCATTGACACTTTTTTCAGTTTTGGTCCGGTGGTGGTCACCGCCGACGAGATTCCTGACGTGGATGCGCTGGAGGTAATCACCGGACACAATGGAGCGGTCTGCTCCCGCGACTTTGTGCGCAACATGCGAACGCGCCCCTTCGACTTGGTGAAATTCCATAGCGATTTCATGACGCTCTATCCCGGGGACCTGATCTCAACCGGATGTCCCAAGGGCGCGCGCATCAAAGCAGGCGATCGCGTGCAGGCCAGGATTGATGGGGTCGGAGTGCTGGATGCTACCGTGACGTAGGATCCTGATTCATTGCAATCAGCTTTCTAACTTGCTCAGCGGAATGCGATTTGACGGGTATCACCCTGGATTAGGTCCAACCGGCGCTCGAGACTGTCGAAGCGGTTATTCATCGTTTGGCTCAAGTGGATGTACAGGGCCACGTTAGTGCCGACGCTCAGGATCACGGCAGTGAGCGCGGCGACCTCATTGATTGTCATCGGATCTCTTTGGCTTACTTTAGCATGACCCTTCAGCGGGAGCGCAACAGAGGATAAGCCACGATTTTCCGAAACTGCACCAGCCCATGGTCCCCTTGCAGCGAGATCGGTCCGGGCTCACCCTCATTGGGATCCATGGCGATGGCAGTCAGTCCCTCGACGGTGCCCTTGTCGATCACCTTGAAGCCATTCAGCGTGACCGAAACTTGCCGCCCAATCAACCGGATGTCGAACACCTGCCACTCTCCTGCTGGTCTGCTCGCATTCACTGCCGGCGCGATTCGGCTATACAGGGCTCCGTTGCCATGCAGCGTGGGCATGCGCCCGAAATCGTCAAAAATTTGTACTTCATACCGGCCTCGCAGCCCAATGCCACTGTTGCTGCGCGGACCGATTAGGTACTCCACGTGCAAATCGAAGTTCTGAAACTTCTTCTCCGATACCAGATCTACCGCTCCGGGCGAGTTGGTCAGAACCCCGTCTTTGACGCTCCACCCCGCCGGGCGCGTGGTCAGCAACGGCTGCCAGCCCGTAACATCCCGGCCATTGAACAGATTCACCGGGTCGCCCCGCTTCCAGGTGCCGTCGTCTTTGTCCGGCAACACCGGAGCCCGCACCCCGGTCCACTCCAGGTAGGAGAACGGGTCGCCCTCGATCTCAAACGTCCCCTTCAGCTTTCCCGCTTCCAGGCGGGCCCAATACAAGCCGGTCTCCAATGGTCGCTGCTCGCGCCGGTGATCTCTAGGCGCATCGGGACGCCGCGGGCCATTTCGTTCCCTGTGGTAAACGCCCTCCAGGCTGAACCGCAGCTCCCCATCGTATATCGTGATTTTCGGAATGTCATCGAGCTGCCCACCCGGCGCACCCACAAACTTGCCTTTCACCGCGTCCGTTCCCGCACCCGTCACTTCCAGCCACCAGGCTTTGCCGCGCGGCTCACTGCCGCTCACGCTGATGTCCCAGCGCCCGTTGAATTGATGATTGTCGAACGATGCTCCCAGGCAGGTGAATGCCGCCGTCCAACACGCGATCCCCGCACACCAACCCCGAACAGACTGCATTGCGCCTAATGTAGCAAAATCGATTGCCGCCGTGGGCTTTGATAGCCTCGGCTTCTTCTTATAATGGAGCTGTAGCCGCCATGTCCCAAGCCAGCGATAGTTATGTTCAGGAACACCG
>JBBSHP010001136.1:0-1864 GCA_038232555.1 Bryobacterales bacterium | reverse complement strand
TCTGCGGGTCAAGCTCCTGCGCTACATCCGACACTACAACAAGACGGCGACTCCCATTCAATGGACTTACTCCAACCCAAAACGAAGGATCAAGCCGTAGCCGCTTCATGTGTTACGTTGCACTAGATCATACAATGCGCGGTGAGGTAAATGTGAGCGGAACGAAGTGCAGCTTTACCGCCCCTGCCGGAGGCCTCCTTTGGAGAGCGGCAGGAGACCGAGCGCGCAGACGCGAGTGACCAAGGCGGCACTTTGCCTCACCGCCCATTGTATGATAGGTCGCCGCGGCGACCGCCTCGTGGAAGCAGGCGAAGTGACAGAGGGCGGAGGGGTTCTGAAAGCACGCAGCGTGACAGCGCAGGACTCGTTAGGGGACTTCTTGGGGACGAGTGCTGCGCTGGCGCGCTGCGTGCAAGGTCTTTGCAAAGGCGGCGGCGCAGGTTGGCCGTTCCAATCTGGTGCAGCAGAGCTGCACTAACTTTCCCCGCTCAGGCGTGGGCGACGACGCCGGCTCCGGCGCTGTCAAGATTTGCACACTGACCCCTACCGCCTGACCCCCCCTACCGCCTGACCCCCTTCTACCGCCTCCCTCGGACTGACCCGTTCCGCCTTCCGCAGGAACTAAACAACTTACCGCTACCAAATCAGAAGCGCAACACCGCCTAAAACGTAAGCGATGCCCATGCATCTCATATAACGGATATATCTGGCGGGGCTCATCATTCGCTGAGCAATAGCCGTCTTTTGCCAAATTCCGCGTTGTAAGATGCCAGGCCTGATTAGGAAAACTAGACCAGTTACTATCAATATCCAGGCAGCCCAGTTCATAGAGCAAACCTTTCAAATAGATGAGCTTCTCGGCACTTCGGAAACATTAGTGACCGTGCGCTGCCTCCCAACGGGTCACAGCCGTATTGTACAGCCCGATGTTACCGATATTAGGCGCAGTTCCCGCTGGAAAACCATACGCGGCAAGCCCATTTTGTCCCCAAGGTTGGGTGTTGACTGAATGCGCCTGGACATTGATCGTGTGGCCGGCGTCGGTCGTGGTACCGGTACGATTAGGATTACCGGGTAAGGACTGGAACCACATTTCCAGAGCGTTCGCTGCATGGTTGTCGAAGGTAGCGCTGCCGAGAAGTTGATTCGGATTGGACCCTGCATGTATGGCTCTTAACGCTGCCGGATTGTTTAATTGAGGAAGGATTTGGATGACTAGCGTGATGAAGCCGATACTAATCTCTTGAGGTGCCGGTGGTCCGCTTGGCGTGGCCTGTGGCGGACGATTTGAATCGTCCGACGGAGCGGCTTGAGGCTGAAGAGGCACGGGAGGGTTACTTGGCTCTGCTGCAGGCAATTCTCTAAACCAATCTACCGCAGTGGATGCATTATCATACCAATCGAGTCCTTTCTCCAGAATGTTTTGCCCTATCGGTGTAGATTGAAACCGGCCGAGCGTCACTGCCACGGCTGGGACCCATTCAGGGGCGACGACCGACAGTACGACGAGAGGAGCGCCAATCACGCCGAAACCTATAGGAGTTTGTCCTCCTTGAGCACCCATTGCTGAATTCCACGGAGCTGGGTCAGGAATCAGTCCGCTGGGATCGCTCCGATTAACTGGATTATTGCCGCAGTAGCGGTAGAGATTCGCGCCGTCGCCGCCAAAGCCGATCGGGTCGGGCTGGAGGAAGCGGCCGAGGCTGGGGAGGTAGAAGCGGTTGCGGTAGTTGTAGAGGCCGATCACCGGAAAATACTCTCGCCCGGTGAAGAGGAAACGATTGTTGGTCGGGCTCTTGAAGAGGGCGACCGTCACCGTGGGCTGCCCGTAGGCGTCGTATTTATAGGTTTCGACCAGTTGTCC
>JBBSHP010001135.1:0-1864 GCA_038232555.1 Bryobacterales bacterium | reverse complement strand
CACCGGCAGCAAGGGCACGCATCTCTATTTCGGAGGCGGCGTAGAGAATCGTAACCGGCTCGATCCGAGTAACTGGAGCTTAGGCAGAACGGCGCTGAATTCACTGGTTCCGAATCCGTTCTTTAGAACAGTCACGGATCCCAAGTCTCGCCTCAGCCAGCCCACCGTGACACTGAACACATTACTTCGCCCCTATCCTCAGTACGCCGGTGGCGTCAGCGGATCCACGCCGAACATCGGCAACTCGATTTATCATGCCGCGCAATTCAAGTTTGAAAAGCGTTTTTCGCACGGCCTGGTTTTCCTTAGCCACTACACCATCTCAAAGCTTATCGACGATTCGTCGTTCTCGTCCGGCAACGTTTCCTGGCTGGGCGGAACCACTTCAGTTCAGAATTACAAGAATCTGCGTCTTGAGCGGGCAGTGTCGGCGATGGATGTGCCACAGCGCCTGGTCATGAGTTTTTCCTATGAGCTTCCGATTGGGAGGGGTAAGGCGCTGGCGGGAGGGGTAAACAAGAAAGTCAACGCGCTGGTGGGCGGCTGGGTTGTCGATGGGTTGATGATATTCAGCAAGGGCTATCCAATTATCCCTGCACTGCAGGGCGGCCTTTTGTGGGAGGGTTCGCAGCGGCCGAACTTGCTTGGAGATCCCAGCAGGCCGGGCTCCGTTGAAGACAGGTTGAATAATTACTTCAACGTCGCCGCGTTCTCCCGGCCCGCGCCGGATACTTACGGCACCGCCCCCCGCACGCTGAACTATCGCACTCCCGGGATAAAGAACGCTGACGCCTCACTGCTAAAGAACGTGGCGATTACAGAATCGATGCGATTGCAGTTGCGCCTCGAAGCGTTCAACGTCACCAATACGCCGACTTTTGGAACGCCGAACTCAACTTTTGGTGCGTCGAATTTCGGAGTCATCAGCGGCTATGCGGGGGGACGCGGCCCGCGCGAAATGCAGGTAGCAGTGAAGTTCTACTATTAGCGACTGGGTTCCCGAACTTCTACGATACGGTCGGCTGCCACATTCTCCAGCTTTTGCAGCCGTCCGCTCGGCCATTGCACTTCAATGGTGGTGGCCCGTTCGTGCGCGCCCAGGCCAAACCGCACCAGCTTCTCGCTCGAGGACGCATAGCCGATGCTGGTGGTCGCGTGGTTGTAGAGCTTCCGGCCATCCGCCATGGTGAGAGCGACCCGTGCCCCCAGCCCGTCTCGATTGCTCTCGGTCCCAACCAGCTTGAGCGCAAGCCAGTGTCCTGACCTGGCGGTCGTGTTGCGAAACAGCTTCGCGGGTCCGTTCAATGCGCTTACGACAACGTCAACCCGTCCATCGTTGTCGAAGTCGGCAAACGCTGCGCCACGGTACAGTGCTTTCGCTTGAAAATCCATCCCCGCCGTTGCAGAACCATTCTCGAATCGCCCGTTGCCAAGATTTCGAAACACGCTGTTCGCCAGTTCTGAGTCCGTCCCGAGATACCGGTTCAGTTGGGGGAAGTGGGAATTCGCAAAGAACAGGTCCTTCCATCCATCGTTATCGAAATCGAACAGGCCCATGCCCCACCCGGTCAATTGATTGGTGAGACGGGCCAGGCCGGAACGAATGGTGTTGTCCTCAAACCCGAGTTGGGCGCCTTGATTGTGAAACAGGAGATACGTATCATTGACCATGCCGGTCACCACCAGGTCCGGAATTCCGTCGTTATCATAGTCCCGAAAGTCGGCGCCCATTCCGGCGATGGCATTGCCATGATCGGCCAGCGCAACCCCCGACTGCAGGCCTACTTCTTCGAACGTGCCATTCCCTTTGTTCCGGAAAAGAAAATTGCGGATCGAATCGTTCGCCACAAAAACATCCGTGAAT
>JBBSHP010001134.1:0-1876 GCA_038232555.1 Bryobacterales bacterium | reverse complement strand
CGCTCACTGGCAGAACGGAAAAGGGTGTGGAACGGCTTCTGGCCCATGCGCGGGCTGAGTTCAAAAGGAGATGGGAAGATGAATGATTTATGGTTCGCAGCTCTGGCGGATGCCACTGCCCCGGGACCCTGCCGAGCCTCGTCCCGATTGAAGTCTCGCATTTACTCGGCTCTCATGAGCGCCGAAGCTGCGCGGGGTCCTCTGGCCAGTCTCAGCGCATGTGAAGCACACGGCCGTCAGCTCTGCCTTTGGGAGCGCCTGATCCAAATCAGTCCGGTGCCGGAAACAGTCAAATCGCTGAACCACTGCTACTTTTGCCACGCCCGATTAATGGCAGAGCATGTGGAGGGCGCTCCGCTGCCCTGGCGCGGATGCCCTTACGCGGCGTTCCAAAAATAATACCGGGGGATCCTCCTGCGAATTCCGACACAAACAGTGAGCGAAGTCCGGCTCATTTAGTAGATACCAACAAAATAGGAGAAATGAATGAAATTCCGCTCTCGTCCGCAGGGATTTAATCCCTGCATTGGTTCGAGCAGTATTACGATCGTTGCACTCTCGATTTTTGGCGCGATCACACTGACGGCTCAACCCGGCCCCGGCCCGTTCGGTCCAGGTCCGGGGTGCAACTTGTTTCCAGCCCCGGCGTCTGTTGGAGCAACCGTCGATCTGTCGTATTTTGGACCTCCGCCCTCCGCGACCAATTCAAGTTTTGTAGGCCCCGTGCAGCTTTTAAAATCCGGGCAGGTGGACGATAAGAACGGCACCATCACGCTTCCTTTGTATAAGGGCTACTTGAAGGCCGGCGCGTCCGGTCCAAACCGGAAAACCGTATGGTATATTCTCACCGACGTCAACGATGCGAACGTGGCATCTTTCCTGGGCATCAACTATTCCGCCAAATTGGGCTTCGGCGGCAACAGCGCGCGTACAGCCAACTTCGACGACAAGGGCGATCTGATTTTCGACCAGGGCACGGTCGACTTTTCGTCGGCGCGCATAGTCGCACCTGGAGCGACCACCCCATTTCCACCTACGATTGCGCAACCCGGCTCCGTCGGCGACGCGAACTATAGCCCGCTGGTTCGCGTGTTGAATGCCGGTGGAATGATTTACAACGCGAGCATGATGGCCTTCGATGTGGACGAGAGTCAGATCAATTTCCCCACCGGGGGCGTGGATTACACCAAAGTCCACGACCAGGTGACTGCCATCGATCCGTTCAAGGCGACCGTCACTTTGAACGTCGTCAATGGATTCACCTTCGGCCGGCCGCTCTGGTATCTAACTCTGGAAGCCAGCATGGCAGTACCCGCGGCGATTGAAGCGGTCACATTCGCGCCGGCGTTACAAAGGATTCCTCTGGGCAAAGACGACAGCTTTTCCAGTCCGGTGGAGCGGCTCTTCCTAGCCATCAACGGACCGGATGGAGGATGCGCCAACCCCCAACGGCAGGGCCTGAACGCAGCTCTCTCCGATGGTTTTCGGCCCAATAACGTGCTCGGCGGCATCCCTACCATCGCGCCCGATTACAGCCCGCTATGGGACGCACAGCCTTACGAATGGACGCCAGATGCCGTTTCCAAGGGCTATCGAGGCCAACTGAGAGAAGAGTTTCAGATCCTGACGCTTGTTCAAGATGGGATTTTGACAGGTCCGGGTGGCGCGAAATTCGGCACCGGCGACTTCATCGTAAACTGCCCTCCCGCGCAACGGCTAAACTAGGTATCGGACTGTGTCGGTAGTTTGTCAAGATGTCCGCTTTTAGTAATTAGTGATCTGTCCGCTTTACAGTACAAAGTCACTGGGTTGAAACCCCTTGCCAAACATCCCACCGGAGGCTCAGGTACCCGCGCAGGGGATACACAAGGGGGCG
>JBBSHP010001133.1:0-1882 GCA_038232555.1 Bryobacterales bacterium | reverse complement strand
CGGATGATCCTGGGGAGGCGTCCAGCCTTTGGCGAGCGTGAGCTTGTTATTGGTGTACAGCGGGGCCGGGTGGCAGCCGCCGCAGCCTTCCCGATCAAACAACTTTCTGCCAGCGGGGGCACGCGGGTCGTTCGCGTTCGGATTCTTAGGAGGCTCGAGCGAGTAGATGTATTTGGCAAGCGCAAACGCCCCACATCCTCGGGCCCTCGGAGCCGGTGAGTTGCGTTGTAGTCCAGGAACTTCAGATCTTTGACGCCGATTAAATCCACAATCGGAGTGGGATCCCAGGGGCTGCCATTGAAGCGCGCGATGGTCCCCGGGGGTTGCTCTTGAACAACGTTACGATCTCCGGCCAATCCATTTGATTTGATCTAATCGTGGATGTCATTGGGCATCCATGGCACGGCGAACTGCCGCGAGGTGGCCAGCGCTTGAGAGTCTCCCGGTAGAAAAACCTCGTTGGCCGTTTGCTGTAGCTCAAAAAACAGATCGTCGCCGGGATCGTTATTCTGCGCACCATGCAGGCGGCTGCCGTCGGGCATGATCCGCGTGTGGCAGCCTGAACATTCGGAGATCGATAGAGCCAGCCCGGTCGAAGTAGGAACCCAACGATAGCCGAGCACGACGCCGGCCTTCTGCGCGTGCCCTCCGAGCTTTGTGAATTCCTCGGCGGAGCGGATCTGGGCGATGAGTTTTGCGTTGGTCGTCCGAAAGCCGGGAACTTCCATCTCTTCGAACGCACGCCGTCCCCCCTCGACCCATTCCGCTTCCGTGCGCGGGCCAAGCGCGATTAAGGGTTCGGGCTTCCTATGCTGGAGCGACTGCCAATAGCCCTCGGGCTCCCGTCCTGGGAAGTAAACTGGGTAGCTACGCACTCAGTCGCCGATCGGAAGAGAGTAATAGTCTTTTTCAGACAGGTGCCCGGGCCGGAGCTTCAGCGCGGCGAGGGGCGTCGCCCATTCAGCGAGATCACGAAAGCAGCGTAGGGTGCGGGACATGAAAGGGAGCTAAAGCGGCCTCACTCTTTTGTGGCATGGAACCTGGTGTATTGATACGCGAGGTTACGAGGCGACATGTCCCACTCTTTATCCGTACTTGAAGCTCAGCGTGCCACTATTCAGCGCCAGATCAGCCAACTGGGCGATTTGCGCACGGGTTCCATCACCAACTACCGTGGGCCGTTGCGGAAATTCGCGCTGCCACTGCCGAAAGCGGGACGATCCGGGCCATGGGCCGTTTTACCGCCTTACTCGTGAAATCGGCGGTAAGACAGTGACGGAGACGTTCTCCACTCCGGCCTCGCTGCGAAAGGCTTAAGGAGGTTACCGAGTCACGCTTCAACTACGTGGCGCAGCCTGAAGATAATATCGATCCAGCGGACCTGATCCCGAAGATCGGGCCGTACGACAAATGGGCCACGATGTGGGGTTACAAGCCTATCCCAGAAGCACACACGCCGGACGCTGAGAAACCGATTCTGGACGAGTGGGCCCAGGCCCAGGACAAGACGCCGTGGCTGCGCTTCTCCACGGCCGGCTCGGTGGGAAGCGACGCGGGCGAGAACACCGAGGCAGTGGGAGATGCCGATGCGATTTATTCAACTGGCTTGGGCTTGAAGAATCTGAACCGCGTGATGGGGTATCTGCTCGCCGCTACGACCACCAAGAAGGGTGACCCGTATGATGACCTGGCCTCGGTTTATGGGTACCTAAAGACAAACAGGCCAAAGCCGACCAGTTCTTGAATCTGAACGCCTTTCAGACACCGGCCATGTTTGTCCGTCCGGACATCCTGCGCCGCATTGAACCTTCCGGCGAGTTGGACCGGATCAAACAGGCGCAGATGCGCATTCTCACATCTCTTGGACGATCGCAAGCTGTCG
>JBBSHP010001132.1:0-1886 GCA_038232555.1 Bryobacterales bacterium | reverse complement strand
TGAATGTGATTGGCCTTGTGGCGGGCCATCATCTGGTCGCGCGACACTCCATAGGTAACAGCGTGCATGATGGGCCACTGCGGCGTGGTGATGGACCAGCGGCGCTCGGTTTCCTCCCGGGGTAGCGCTCGCACAGCCGCCCGGCCCAGATCCGCTTTGAGCACCCCGGCATCGACGAATATGCGGCTCCACACGATCTCACCCGGCTTGCTGATTCCCTTCACGGTTCCGCCGCCGAGCTGAAAGTACATAGGCGGCTGCCGCTCGCTGGTGGTGCCTGCATAACCTCCGACGAAGTGCTGCGGCGGAGCTGCTCCACTGATTTCAAACACCCAGATAAATTCGCCATGGTAGTCTTCGCCATATCGCAAATCGTGCAGAGTAGTCTCCGGATCGAAGCCCAGTTTCGTCCAGAGACGATTCGTGATCAGTGCATCCAGGCCCGCGCATTCATCTACCTCGTTAAAGTGCGGCAGGGCCTGGCCAGGATAGAGTTCTCTACCGTCGTGGGACCGAACGGGTGGCCTGTTCACGTTGTTGAGCAGTCCTTCGGCGAGGTCGGAGGCGGGCGCGAGGTCCTTCAGCCCTTGCTGATACTGGATGCCAATGGTGTCACACCCAAATTCGTCGGCGATGCGGAGGGCGGCGATATACATCTTGCACTGCCCACGTATCTGGTCGTCGGTCAAGTCGGTTTCGGGATCGGGGCCGGTAATGAATTGAACGCCTTTTTGTTCCAGCCACTGCCGCACTGCGAGTGCCTCCCGATCACCGGTCCGAAGCATCTCGGCAAAGAGTGCGGACTGGCTGAGCCGCTCTTTGAACACTCCGGTTGGATGCAGCAGCTCATCCGGGATGATCGCGTTGTACATCCCCATGCAGCCCTCGTCGAACACGCCCATGATGGCTTTGTCCCGCAGCAGAGTTTTGGCAATCTCGCAACCGGCTGCACGAGCATCGTCAGGCAAGCGCAGTCCGGCCAGGGGGTGCACGTGACTCTGATCGTGCTGGAGCGGTTCTCCATCCAGCCAGCGCTTAAGTCCTGCGAGAAAGAAATTATCCTGGAAGTCCACACTCCAAAGCGATTGGTACTGCACTCCTGCCTTGGTGAGGGACCCGTTTAGGTTGAGCATGCCTACCAGCCCGGGCCACTCTCCACTCCAATTTGCGACGGTCAGTATCGGCCCGGTATGCGTGTACAGGCCGTGCAGCACGTGATGACTGTACTGCCACACCGCTTCGACTACAACCAGAGGGGCGTCGCGCGGGATGTTGCGAAACACTTCCATCCCGTACCGCTGGCTATCGATAAAGCCGTGTTGCCGAGCGGCATCATAGGGGTGCCCGCGACGGACCTCACGGCCAGCGGCACGGATGGCATCCATGACTGCGGCCTCGGTACGCTCCTGGGCGGGCCAGCCTTTCTGATTCGCGGCAAGCCGCAGGTCGCCGCTGGCGATGACTATTACAGTTGGAGGGGGAGTTCTCGACATTGGTTCCAAATGCGCACTGTAGCATTCGCCAAGCGGGGCGGCTGTTGTAGCTCCGGAATATGTCCCCTTGTTAGCTCGCGCGCTACCTTTGAGTTTGGGACTCTATCGCAGGTTCCGGCATGCGTTCCATTTCGGCGCCCGGCAACAGGTCAACAGGATCGGGCTACTGTTTACGCTCACCTGTGTTTTAGTAGCCCTGGCGGCGTTCAGTTCCGCGAACAATCTGCTTTTCCTGATTCTGGCGGCGATGCTTTCCACATTGATGATCTCCGACTTCATCAGCCGCCTATCGTTGGCGGGATTGGCCCTGGACTTCATCACGCCGGAACATCTCTGTGCCCGCCGCAAGCTGTTGGGACGCCTGGTACTGCAAAACGAGAAACGCTGGATCGC
>JBBSHP010001131.1:0-1886 GCA_038232555.1 Bryobacterales bacterium | reverse complement strand
TGATCCGGCTCGGACTTGTCGACAAATACAACCCAATCGTTTGGCTGGGAGATTCCCGTCTGGCGTTGATATCTTTGATTGTGGTGGGGACGTGGTCACGCTTTCCGTTTCTGATGATCACGGTGCTTGCCGCGCTGAGTGCGATTCCGGATGACATTTCCGAGGCAGCCGAACTTGATGGCGCGGGACCATTGGAACGCTTTCGCGATATCACTTTTCCGCTGATCCTGCCAGTTAGCATTATTGCCACGCTGCTGCAGTCGATCTGGACGTTCAATGACTTCTCCCTCGCCTTCGTACTTACGGGTGGCGGTCCTGCCAATGCCACAACGCCACTCATCCTCCTCGCTTACCGTGAAGCGTTTCAGCGATACAACATCGGCTATGGAACTTCACTCGCCGTAATCTCGATGGTGTTGATGCTCACACTGGGTGCCTTTTACCTGCGATTGAACGCGAAACAGCAAGACATGTATGCATAATAGTTGGGAGGAATCTGTAGTGACAGCAATCAACCAACTATCGTCCACCCCTAGTGGCATGGATCCCAAACTGGCGGCACGCAGGCGGTGGAGAAGACGGATTGCTGGCGCGATTTCGCACATGGTGTTAATTGGTCTCAGCTTGTTCGCGATCATTCCTCTGATCTGGGCGATCAGCAGCGCCTTAAAACCGGACAGTGAAATTCTCACCGGACTCTCATTGATTCCGAGATCTCCTACTCTGACCCACTTCACTTTTGTTCTGCGAGAGACGCCGTTTCCTACATGGATGTGGAACTCAATAAGGGTTTCCGTAGGGACAACCATTCTGGCATTGGTGGTTGGAAGCTTGGCGGCCTATGCCATGTCACGTTGGCGATTTCGCGGCAGAGGCATTTATGGGAACACGCTGCTCGTCGTACAAATGTTCCCCGGCGTCATGCTCGGTATCCCGATGTACTTGCTGCTGAGTCGTTATGGTTTGATCAATACACTCTCGGCATTGCTCATCGCCTATTTGACGTTTTCGCTTGCTTTCGCGGTCTGGATGCTCAAGGGGTATTTCGACGCCATCCCACGCGAAATAGAGGAAGCGGCATTGATCGACGGGGCTAACCGGATACAGGTGTTAATAACAATCGTCTTGCGCTTGGCCGGTCCTGGGATCGCCTCAGTCGCGGTTTACACCTTTCTCATGGCGTGGAACGAATTCTTTTTCGCATATCTCTTCTTGGTTTCGCCTGAAAAGCAGACGCTCAGCCTTGGTATGTATACGTTTGTTGGCCAGTACACAACACAGTGGGGCAACATCATGGCGGCAGGTGTGCTGACAACGATGCCAGCGCTGATCTTCTTCTTCCTCTTGCAACGGGCCTTGACGCGCGGCCTGATTGCCGGCGCGATGAAGGGTTAGCCCGATATGAATCGATCGCATCGCATGCCGCATCGGCGACGGCATCGGGAGGTCGCCCATCGCTCGCCCATGCTGACACCGGATGTGACGGCAGGAGGGCTAAGCATGATGTCTCATGCCAGTACCGCCCAAAACCCCGGTGACATTGCGTCACTAGAGGCCGGTAAAGTATTCAGACTCCAACTGCTGGCCGGAGATACCTGGACTTGGGAGATTCAGATCACCGGCACCTGGCCGGGTCTTGACGGGCGGCCACGATTAAACTGCTGGTCAATTGCGAATCCAGACCTCGCTGTAACCGGTGAGCGCATGGTCACTATCCCGATCCCCATTGCAGACGGCGAGCGCTACATTTCGCTCACGGTCACCGACGGACAGGAACGTGTCGCTACCGCGATCGCCGCTCTCAAAGTGGACAACCGTACGGCTTGCGCGGCTAACTCGATAAAGGAAGAAGCAGCCTGGACCGAAGGGGCGAATGTCTACGGTGT
>JBBSHP010001130.1:0-1897 GCA_038232555.1 Bryobacterales bacterium | reverse complement strand
GACGCCGGGCTCATGCCGCACAACAATGCGAAGACGAGATCCTCACAACTGCCGCTTGCGGCTTAGTTCAACCGTACTTATGTAGCGTTCAGCCATGGACCCACCTTCGCTCTTAAGAGCGCCGACATCCAGTCTGAAATGCGAGAGTGGGCAGCATCTGCCTCTCCAGCTCCGGGCTGCCTACTTCGGCCCCCACTGATGCCAAATTGAGCATTTGGCCATTGCTGACGCATCAACGCGCCGTGGCGCGTGTTTATGACTCGTGGCTGGTTCTGGCTGCGAGATGGGCTTCTCCGGCGCAACCTACGCGCGTTTCCGCCCCATAGCGCGACCCGTGGTGCAGCTGGTTTTAAGGGGGACAAGCGAAAGCGCGTCCACGGTCGCTTAGTAGTTTTGCAGGAATTCGGCCATTTGGGGGCCTAGGACTTTCTTTCTCGCGATGCAGAGGTCGATCCCTTCGAGGGTATTTTGCAGGTTGCGGGGTCCGCCCGTGTACTTGGTCACCTTGTCTTCAAAGAAGGCTTTGAGCTCCGAGCGGTGTTCAGCGTCGCAGAAAGGGCGGCCCACGGCAGAGAGACCGGCCGCGAAATCGCCTCCGACTTCGCCGGGGAGTTTGGGCAGCAACTCGTTCAGGTGTTCCTTCACGAATTGGAATGGCAACTCGCGGGTTTCGGGATAGCGCAGTGCCGTAAATAGCAGCGTAAAGAACGATTCGCGCATGTCGAACTCACCGGCCAGCAGCAAGTCCATCGCGGAACGGGCAATTTGCGGATCGCGGAACGATCCCAGCGCGTGGATCAAAAGCTCCCGAATGCGCCGGTCGGTTTCCCGCTTAGCAGCAGCATGCAGTTGATCAAAGAGATCCCGATTGCCGAACTCAGCGGCAACGTGAAGGACTTCCGACAGCATGTCGGAATCCACACCGGTCCTGTCCGCTAACCACTCTCGGGCAAGGTCCCGAGCCTGATCGATCAATTGTTTATCCTTGCCGGAGCTTGCGACCGAGCCAATCAAGGTTCGCCGCAGAAGCTTCGTATCCTCATCTTCACCGGGCTTTGATTTCCAACCCAACGCCAGCGCGCGACTGGCGAAGTTGTCCCGGATGAATTTCTCACCCTTGGGCAAGAGATCGGCCGGAACAGTGGAGCCGACGGTGTACCCGGTCAGGTCCAGCGCCGCGGAAGTAATGTGCCGATCCGGATCGGAATGGAGCTTGGGAACGACGGCGAGAGCCGTTGCCAGCGGCATGTCGCCTGTCGAAACCAGGGAGTCTACATCCCCGAGCACGCCGACCCGTTCCGCCACACTTAACTTTGCGCTCCCATCCGACAGCAGCTTTTGAAGCAGATCGCCCGCGTAGTTCACGCGGTAGTACCCACTCTCTTGATCATTGGGCAGAACCCACGACGGGCAGGCCGAAGCGTCGCGCAGCTTCATCTCCGTGCGCGGATCGGCCATGATCTCGCATTGGCGGTGCAACTTGCCATCCGACTCATATTTCACGCAAACGGGGATGCGCCAGGTCTGCGCTTTGGAACCCGAAGATCCGATAGGGAGCGACCGCTGCTGGGAGAGAGCGAGTGAAGGCCGGCCGGTGCCGCACCTGAGCGCGACGTTGAGAACGGGTACGCCGGCCTGGTCGAGAAAAGTATCGAACGCCGGAGCAATGTCTTTCCCGGCAGCCTTGCTGATCGCGGCCTCGAAGTCCGACGTGGTGGCAATCCCGTTCGCATGTTTTCCGATGTAAATTCCTACGCCCTTGCGAAATTTGTCCGCACCAATCCACGTTTCGAACATGTGGATCACAGCGGCACCTTTTTGATAAGTGATTCCATCAAACGCGTTGGCGATGTCATTGTCCGAGGCGATCGGCTGACGAATCTTGCGCGCCGAAATG
>JBBSHP010001129.1:0-1904 GCA_038232555.1 Bryobacterales bacterium | reverse complement strand
ATCCGCAGCCGGTTACGACAATTACCAGCAGTGGATTGCCGGAACCAATCTCGACCGCAAAGTCTCGCTGGAAGATTATTCGGTCACGAATCGCGGACTTGCCTCTGGTCTCGTGGGCACACCCGCGCAGGTGCAAGAACGCGTGGCCGAATTCGCCGATGCCGGCGCCGATTTGCTGCTCTTGCAATGCAGCCCGCAACTCGAAGAGATGGAACGCTTCGGCGCGGAAGTGATCCGCTACCGGGTTCCGGGTACGAATAGTTTTGCAAACTGCGGCGGCGACGAGTCGGAAATTTCAGACGCGCAAAGTTCGGTCTGAGTCTGATTCATCGCGTAGCATCGCTCGGGCAGATGGACAGCCCGATTGCGCGTCCGTTCCGACAACGGCGCTGCTTTACCGGCGTAAATTGAATGAGGCCGATACCGGGATGACTCGCGTAATACCATTGATATGGTTCGCGGAATTCTCCTGATCGCTGGCTTTTCGTTCTGCCTGGCGGCATGTGACACTATTGCCGGATCGCCAACCGCGGAAACTGCTCAGTTAACTTTCGCGCCCAATGTTCCGCCGCCAATTACGCGCAAGGAACCTGCGGTAGTCAAAGTATATCTCAATGCCGGCTATGAGACGGCAGAGATTGCGCCGAACCTACGCTACGTCTTCTGGACTTTTAATGGCCAGACCCCAGGACCAATTATCCGGGCGCGGCAGGGCGACACCTTGGAGGTCGTATTTAGCAGCACCGATAATCGTGGCATGTCACATAATGCCGATTTTCACGCTGTGATGGGACCAGGCGGGGGAGCACCGCTGCTCAACGCGAACCTGGGGCAGGTCAAGCTCGCGAGCTTCAAGCTGTTGCATCCCGGGCTCTTCGTCTATCACTGCGCGCAGCCACCGATGCCGGATCACATCGCCAATGGCATGTATGGTTTGATCCTGGTCGAGCCAGCCGGCGGACTACCCAAGGTCGATCGTGAGTTCTACGTCATGCAGAGTGAGTTCTACACCACCAAGCCACCGGCGGGTAGCGCTGGGATTCTGGATTCCGCCCGTGAGACTGGTTTAATGGAGCAGCCGGCTACCGAGGCGCCCCCGGGCAGCGCTGCGATCCTGGGTTACTCGCGTGAGGCCGCCTTGATGGAGCAGCCTACTTTTGTCGTCTTTAATGGCCGCGTCGGCGCGCTGACGGGGGACCATGCTTTGCACGTCAAGACTGGTGAGCGGGTGCGGATCTACTTTGGCGACATCGGCCCCAATCTCGCCTCCTCTTTTCATGTGATCGGTTCTATCTTCGAAACGCTTTATCGCGAAGGCGACTTGGTTGATCGACCGGCTCACGACGTCTCAGTCACTCTGGTTCCCTCCGGCGGGACGGCTGTGGTCGAGATGACTTTCGATGTGCCGGGCGATTACACTTTGGTTGATCACTCAATATTTCGAACAGAAAAAGGCGCGGTCGGGACGATTAAGGCTGAAGGACCACCGCGACCTGATATTTATCGAGCCGAAAAATAAGCAACGATTAATCAGAAGGAAGGTTATGGAAAACACAGCTAAGACCGACCCAAGTCAGCTCCACGCAGGCAAGTACCCGGCAATCCATCCGGCAGTGGTCCATTTTCCGATCGTGTTGTTTCCAGTCAGCGCCATCTTTTTGATCCTATGGTTCTGTCTGGACAACGTGTTCTTTTTGAATGCCTCCTATTGGACTTTTATGTTTGCTGCGCTCGGGGCGGTCATCGCGGGTGGCACGGGATTTTTCGATTACTACAACGCCTCCTATCCTGAGCATCCGGAGGAAGGAGCCGGACGAATGGCGAAGATCCACATCCGCACTGGTGTCTGTCTGGTCGTTATCGCCTTGATCAGCGCCATTTATTTCCTGATAGAGAAACCGACT